>NZ_JBWKEE010000013.1:0-43265 GCF_056435605.1 Streptomyces sp. NPDC043896 | reverse complement strand
TGGGCTGTCGGAAGCGGGAGCAGGATACCACGGCGGGAGTATACGAAGCCACCCCCCCCCCCCCCCCCCCCCCCCCCCCCACCACCCCCCCCCCCCCCCCCCCCCCCCGGCCCCGGCCCCGCTACATCCCCGGAGCAGGCTTCAGCAGGGCGAAGACGGCCCCGGCCGGGTCGGAGGCCCAGGCCATCCGGCCGACGTCGGGGATGTCCTCCGCCGGCATCATGATCGCGCCGCCGTTCCCCTCGACCGCCGAGACGGTGGCGTCGACGTCCGACACCTGGAAGTACGGGACCCAGCGCGGCACCATCGCCGATCCGCCGCCCGCGCCCTCGCCCTGGGGCGCGACCCCGCCGAAGGACCCCTCCTCCTGGTCCCCTTCGCCGATGCTCAGCACCCGGTACGTCATGCCCGGCGCCTCCATCTCGATGTACCGCCAGCCGAACACCCCGGAGTAGAAGCGGATCGCGGCGACCGGGTCCGGTACGTGGAGCTCCACCCACACCAGGGCGTTCTCCTCGGACGCCGCCGCCAGCCCGCCGGTCTTCCCGGGCTGCCAGGCGGCGAACTGGGCGCCCTGCGGGTCGGTGAACTGGGCGAGCCAGCCCTCCCCCATGACGTCCATGGGCTCCATCCGCACGCTCCCGCCCCCGGCGCGCACCGCTTCGGCGGTGGCCCGCATGTCGGGGCTCTGGAAGTGCACCATCCACGCCGAGTGCGCGCCCTCCTCGGTGAGGGGGCCGAGGGCGGCGACGGTCTTCCCGCCGAGCTTGAAGAACCCGTAGCCGCCGGCCTCGGGTCCGGCGGAGACGAACTCCCAGCCGAAGACCGTCCCGTAGAAGGCGGCGGCCGCGCCGGTGTCGGGGCTGCCGAGGTCGAGCCAGTTGGGCGATCCGGTACGGAAGGCGGTGCCGAGCATGGGGTCCTCCAGCGGGTGGGGCGACACGGGTCGCTGGCCACCTTGCCCACCGCTCGCGCACGGGACGGCGCACGGCTGCCGGGGGCCCGGCTGATTCACCCGTTCGGGGGGTCCCGGGGGCCCGCACCCCTTCCCATCTGACGCACCGTCAGCTTCAATCGGAAGGGTGATGGGACACGCAGGGATGGCGGCCACCGTCGTCCGATACCTCAGGTCAGCCGGCTCCCCCACCTCCGCCGGACCGCACGTGGACGCCCTGCCGCGCCCCGACCTCCGGGCCGTCGGCGAAGACGAGCGCGCGCCCGTCGGCCCCGCCGAGTTCCGGGCCGTACTGGGCAACTTCGCGAGCGGGGTCACCGTCGTCACCGCCCCGCCCGCCGGGGGCGAGGAGGGCCCGGCCGGCTTCGCCTGCCAGTCCTTCGCCTCGCTCTCCCTCGACCCGCCCCTGGTCACCTTCATGGTGGCCCGTACGTCGACCACCTGGCCGCGCATCGCCCGCGCCGGGGTGTTCTGCGTCAACATCCTCGGGGCCGCCCAGGGCGAGCTGTGCCGGGCCTTCGCGGTGAGCGGCGCCGACAAGTTCGCCGGGGTCTCCCACCGGCCCGCCCCCGCGACCGGATCCCCGCGGCTGGACGACGTACCGGCCTGGATCGACTGCCGGATCCACGCCGTCCACACCGGCGGGGACCACCTCATCGTGGTGGGCCGGGTCGAGGCGATGGGCGCCTCCGGCGAGGGCGACCCGCTCCTCTTCCACCAGGGCCGCTTCACCCGCCTGGCGGATTGACCCCCCTGCCCCGACCGGCCGTCACCCCGCACTCGGCGTCGAGGCGGGGGCCGGGGAGCCGGGAGCCGGGGGCCGGGGAGCCGGGGAGCCGGGGGCCATGGGACCGGGGGGAACGCGTACGCACCGGGGCGCACCCGGGGCACACCCGGGTGCGCCCCGGGTGCGCCCCGGGTCAGAAGGTGAGGACCCCGCGCGCGACCCGCCCGTGGTGGGCGTCGTCCACGGCCTTCGCGAAGTCCTCCACCGGGTAGACCTCCGTCACCAGCTCGTCCAGGAGCAGTTCCCCGCGCCGGTACAGCTCGGCGTACAGCGCGATGTCGCGCTGGGGGCGGGAGGACCCGTACCGGCAGCCCATGATCGTCTTGTCCAGGTACATGGACGACACCAGGAAGGACGCCTCCTCCTTGAAGCCCGGCACCCCGAGCAGCACCGCCTGCCCGTGCCGGTCGAGGAGGTCGACGGCCTGCCGGATGAGCTTCACGTGGCCCACGCACTCGAAGGCGTGGTCCGCGCCCGTCGGCAGGACCTCGCGGACGGCCGCCGAGGTATCGGGCACGGCCGAGGCGTCCACGAAGTGGGTCGCGCCGAACCGCCGGGCCACCCCCTCCTTCGCGGGGTTCGCGTCCACCGCCACGATGGCCGACGCCCCCGCGATGCGGGCTCCCTGGATGACGTTGAGCCCGATCCCGCCGGTGCCGATGACCACGACGGTCTCCCCGAGGCCCACCTTCGCCCGGTTCAGCACCGCCCCCACCCCGGTGAGCACCCCGCAGCCGATCAGCGCGGCCGAGGTCAGCGGGATGTCGTCCGGGATCTTCACCGCCTGCACGGCCTTGACGAGGGTCCGCTCCGCGAACGCCGAGTTCGAGGCGAACTGGAACAGCGGCTCCCCCTCCCGCGAGAAGGGCCGGTCCGGCATCCCGATCGCCTTGCGGCACATCGTCGGCCGGCCCCGGTCGCAGTCCGCGCACGCCCCGCAGTTGGCGAGGGTGGACAGGGCCACGTGGTCCCCGGGCGCCACGTGCGTCACCCCCGCCCCCACCGCCTCGACCACGCCCGCGCCCTCGTGCCCGAGCACCACCGGCGGCGGGAAGGGGATCGTCCCGTCGATCACCGAGAGGTCGCTGTGGCACAGCCCGGCCGCCGCTATCGCCACCAGCACCTCCCCCGGCCCGGGCTCCCGGATCTCCAGGTCCCCGACCACCCGGGCCTGCTTGCCGTCGAACACGACGCCTCTCACCTTGGCTCCTTCGGCAGGCCGAGCACCCGCTCGGCGATGATGTTCCGCTGGATCTCGTCCGAGCCGCCGTAGATCGTGTCGGCCCGGGTGAACAGGAAGAGGCGCTGCTCCTCGTCGAGTCCGCGTTCGTACGGGGTCCCGTGCGCCCAGAATCCCGGCCCGGCCGCCGCGACCGCTCCCCGCACCTCGACGGCCAGTTCCCCGAGGCGCCGGTGCCACCCGCCCCACAGCAGCTTCGCCACGCTGGGCGCTCCGGGGTCCCCGGCCGCGCCGCCCAGGGTGCGCAGGGCGTTCCAGCGCATGGTGCGCAGCTCCGCCCACTGCCGTACGAGGCGCTCGCGCAGGACCGGATCGGGCGCGCCCGCAGCCGCGTACGCCCGCACCACGCGCTCCAGTTCGGCGGCGAAGCCGATCTGCTGGACGAGGGTGGAGACGCCGCGTTCGAGGGCGAGCAGGCCCATGGCGACGGCCCAGCCGTTGCCCTCGCCGCCGACGACCTCCTGGGCCACGGCCCCGTCGAAGAACACCTCGTTGAACTCCGCCGTCCCGGACATCTGCCGGATCGGGCGGACCTCGACGCGGCCCGGCTGGTCCATGCGGACGAGCAGGAAGGACAGCCCCCGGTGGCGGCGGGAGCCGGCCTCGGTGCGGGCCAGGACGAAGCACCAGTCGGCGTCGGCGGCCAGGGAGGTCCAGATCTTCTGCCCGGTGACGCGCAGCAGCCCGCGAGCGCCGCGCCCGGGTTCGCGGACTGCGGCGGTGCGCACCCCCGCGAGGTCGGATCCGGCGTCGGGCTCGCTGTAGCCCTGGCACCACAGCTCCTCGCCGCGGGCGATCGCGGGCAGGAAGCGGTCCTTCTGCTCGCGGCTTCCGTAGGCGATCAGGGTGGGCGCGAGGAGGTTCTCCCCGATGTGGCCGACGCGGGCGGGGGCTCGGATCGCCGCGTACTCCTCGGCCCAGACGACCTGCCCGGTGAGGGAGAGCCGCCGGTTGCCGTAGCCCTCTTCCGCCCAGCCCTGGCCGATCCAGCCGCCTCGGCCCAGTTCCCGTTCCCAGGCGCGGCGGGCCTCGACCCCTTCGTGTTCGCTGCCCGGCCCGCCGAGGCCGGCCGCCTGCGCGTACGGGCCGGTGAGGTGCCCGGTGAGCCACGCGCGGGCGCGGGCGCGCAGTTCCCCGTCCTCGGCCCCGAAGCTGAAGTCCACGCCGCTCACCTCCCTCTCAGGCGTTGGGCCGGTCCTTGGCGGCGGCGGCCTTGGCCATGGCTTCGAGCTGGGCGAGCATCGGCATGGGGTCGGTGCCGACGGTTCCGGGGAGGAAGTCGGCGATCTTCTCGGGGGTCCAGGCGCCCTCGGCGTAGCCGGCGCGGAGCTCGCGCGGCTGGGCCCAGACGGCGATCTTGGGTCCGGCGATCGTGTAGACCTGCCCGGTGATGTTCTCGGCCCTGGCGCGGTCGCTGAGCAGGTAGGTGACGAGCGCGGCCACGTCCTCGGGCTCGCCGATCTCCTTGAGCTCCATCGGCACGTTGGCGGACATCCGGGTCCGGGCGACGGGTGCGACGGCGTTGGCGGTGACCCCGTACTTGTTCAGGCCGAGGGCGGCGCTGCGCACGAGCGAGATGATCCCGCCCTTGGCGGCGCTGTAGTTGGCCTGGGCGACGGATCCGGTGTGGTTGCCGCTGGTGAAGCCGATGAGGGTGCCGGATCCCTGGCGGCGCATGACGGCGGAGGCGGCGCGGAAGACGGTGAAGGTGCCCTTGAGGTGGGTGGCGAGGACGGGGTCCCACTCCTCCTCGGACATGTTGAACAGCATCCGCTCGCGCAGGATGCCGGCGACGCAGACGACCCCGTCGACGCGTCCGTACTGGGCGAGGGCGGTGTCGACGATGCGCTGGCCCCCGGCCATGGTGGAGATGTCGTCGGCGACGGCGACGGCCTCGCCGCCGGCGGCGTGGATCTCCTTGACCACGTTCTCCGCGATCTCGCTGGTGGGCTCGCCCCCCTCGATCCCGACCCCGTAGTCGTTGACGACGACCTTGGCGCCCTCGGCGGCGGCGGCGAGCGCCACCGCCCGGCCGATGCCCCGGCCCGCGCCGGTGACGGCGACCACCTTCCCTGCCAAGAAGTTCCCCACGGCCGACCCCTTCCCGTGTTTTCTGACGGACCGTTAGATTCTATGACCAGTCGGATCCCTTCACACAAGCCCTAGGAGCTGATGGCCGGTGACCCTCCCTCCCGAGTTCCACGAGATCGCCAAGCGGGTCAACAACTGGGGCCGCTGGGGCGCCGACGACGAGATCGGCACCCTGAACCTGATCACCGACGGCGTCGTCCGGGCCGCGGCGGCGGAGATCCGTACGGGCCGCCGCATCCCGCTCGCCCTGCCCCTCAGGGGGGACGGCGTCCAGGCGGGCCTGATCCCGGGCCGGATCAACCCGCTGCACACGATGGTCCAGATCAACCAGGAGCTCTTCGGCCCGGGCACGGTGGCGTGCAGCGACGACGCCGTGACGATGGGCCTCCAGTCGGCCACCCACTGGGACGCCCTGACGCACGTCTCGCACTCGGGCCGCATCTACAACGGCCGCCCGGCGTCCACGATCACCGCGCACGGCCGGGCGGAGTTCAGCGGCATCGACAAGGCCCGGCACATCGTCTCGCGCGGTGTCCTGCTGGACGTGGCCCGGGCCAAGGGCCTGGACCGGCTCCCGGGGGACCACGCCGTCACCCCCGGGGACCTGGCGGAGGCCGAGGAGTTCGGCCGCGTCACGGTCCGCGCGGGTGACGTCGTCCTGGTCCGCACCGGCCAGATCCAGGCCTACCTGGCGGGCGACAAACACGGCTACGGCTTCCCGTCCCCCGGGCTCTCCGTCCACACCCCGGAGTGGTTCCACGCGCGGGACGTGGCGGCCGTCGCGAACGACACCCTGACCTTCGAGATCTTCCCGCCGGAGATCGAGAACCTGTGGCTGCCGGTGCACGCGCTCGACCTGGTGGAGATGGGCATGCACCAGGGCCAGAACTGGAACCTGGAGGAACTGTCCACAGCCTGTGCGGAAGCCGGCCGCCACTCCTTCCTGCTGTCCGCGATGCCGGAACCCTTCGTCGGCGGCACCGGCACCCCGGTGGCCCCGGTGGCGGTGCTCTGAGGCCGCCGGGCAGGGCCAATGGGACAGTGGGGCGCCGCCCTGCCGACGTGCGGCGCCACCCCGCCCGTGAACCTCGACGCCGCGCATCCACCACCGCGACGCTGAGCGGCGGCGACGCCGCGCCGGCTCTCGAAGCGAGACGAGTCCCGGGTGAATTCAGGCGGACGATGGGCCGCCCTCGCCGAATTCGCGGACCACCCCGCCCCGCGCCGCACTGACGGCGAACTGCTCCATCCCCATCACGCCACGCCACCACCGCCGCAACGGACGGTGACGAAACACCCTGCCCGGCCAGCGAGAACGATGCGTGAGCCACGCATCAGTTCGGTAACCCCCGGGACTCCTGGGGCACACACATAGCCGAGGTATCGCAACAAGAGCCGCAACCCGGCCGATTCCCCCCTTCATGCCCTGCTGCGACTTCGGAACGATGAGTCCCGCGACTCAGCGGCCGCCGCCACGAGCAACGGCCGCCCCGCTGCCGAAGCAGAAGAGGGGAACACCCATATGTCACCGCGCAAGATCCTCGCGACGATGACCGCCACCGCGGCCCTGATAGCGGGCCCGGTACTGACCGCCGAAGCCTCCACCTCCACCGCCTTCTCCCAGCAGACCCGCACCGCCGGCCTCACCACCGCGCAGGCGACCGAACTCCAGCAGCAGGTCGACGCGTTCCTCGCGTCCGAGCCGGGGGCCCGCCAGGTCTCCGCGAACAAGCTGTCCACGGCCGGCGGCAGCGTGGTGCTGCGGGCCCCGGGCCAGGCCGAGACCCGCGACCTGGCCGCCCCGGACACGGCGCTGGCCTGTAACCACGGCCACCTGTGCATCACGGACGGCAACGGCAGCACCTGGGACTACTACCGCTGCGGCTACTACAGCTTCAGCGGCGTCGGCAACGGCACGTTCAACAACAACCAGACCTCCGGCACCCGGGCCCGCTTCTACAACAGCGACGGCAGCGAGCGCTGGTCGAACGTGGCCAAGGACACCGGCACCGCGTCCTGGAGCCCGGTGTACTACATCCGCCCCTGCTGACACAGTCCGCTCACGAGGCCGCCCGGCACCCGCCCCGCGGGGCCGGGCGGCCTCATCCCGTTGCCGCCGCGAAGCTGAACCACACCACCTTGACGCAGTCCCCCTGGGCCACGGCCGCCCAGTCGTCGGCGGTGGCGGCGACGAGCGCGAGCCCCCGCCCGCAGGTGGCCATCACCCCGGCCCCGCCCCCGGCCCCCTGGGGCCACCGCTCGGGCGCGCAGTCGTAGACGTACACGGTGACCCGCCCCCCGAGCAGAGCCACCTCGACGGCGATCTCGGGGGTGTCGGTATGCCGGTGCGCGTTGGTCACCACCTCGGACACGCACAACCGAGCCCGCTCCCCCAGTTCCCCGCCACACCCGGCACTCCGCAGCACGGCCACCACCCAGTCCCGCGCGAGCCGGACGGTCTCGGCCCGGCTGGGCGCGACCATCCGGTAGGTGAGGCCACACTCCGGTACGGCGCTGATGCTCATGACACTCCTCCCGATGCGGTACGAGTTCACGCTCCCCGTCGGCCCGGCGTGCCGTGGCCATGGCCGCCCCCAGGTGACGGGCGCCAAGGCGCGCGTCAGCGGCTGCACTTCGGTCTTGTCGCCGTGCGACGTGGTGCGGGCACCGACTGTAGCGATTCCGTCACACGGTTTGTACGCAATCCGTAGAACCCAAGCGACAGGTGGACCCTGCTCCCGGCCGCAGGCCAAGATGAGAGCCGACAGGAGGGGACGCCGATGCCGCCAAGGAAGGCTCCGACCGCCCGACAGCGCCGACTGGGCAGCGAGCTTCGCAAGATCCGGGAACACGCCGGCATCTCGATGACCGAAGCCGCAGCCCAACTGAGCACCGACCGCACCAACATGAGCAACATCGAGAGCGGCCGCTTCGGCGTGAGCAGCGACCGCGTGCGCACGTGGGCGAGGCACTACGGCTGCCCCGACCCGGAGTACGTGGATGCCCTCGCGACCATGGCCGACGAACGCGGCCGGGGCTGGTGGGACGACTACCGCGACGAGCTCCCGGCGAGCCTGCTCGACCTGTGCGAACTGGAACACCATGCCGTCGCCCTCCGCAGCGTGCAGATCATGCACATGCCGGGGCTGCTCCAGACCGAGGACTACGCCCGCGCGGTGTTCGAGGAAGCCGTTCCCCCTTTGCGGCCGGTAGACCTGCGGCGCTACTTGTCATTGCGGATGCGGCGCCGGGACGTGCTCGACCGTAAGCACACGCTCACGTGCAGCTTCCTGATCCACGAAGCCGCCCTGCGAATGAGGTTCGGCGGCCGGAAGACAACAGCCAACCAACTCGACCACCTACTGGAGCAATCCGAGCGGGACAACGTCACCGTCCGGGTGATCCCCTTCGAAGCCGGCGGCTTCCCCAATGCCGGTGGACCGACCCTGTACGCGTATGGCCCGGTGCCCCAACTGGACACCATCCACACCGACGTTCCGACTGGCAATGTGCTGCTCGACGCCGAAACGCGGCTTGCCAACTACCGGGCGGTGCTGGACCGGACAGAGAGCCGGGCGTATGCCCCTGAACGGTCTCGCGATTTCATCCGCGAGATGGCGCATCAACTGTGAAGGCGTGAGGAAAGTGGAAATCAACTGGCGCAAGTCCTCCAAGTCGGCAGATACCGGCGACTGCCTGGAGGTGGCGGTACAGGGCGGCGAGGTCCTGATCCGCGAGAGCGACGACCCCGGCGTCGTGATCAAGACATCCCGAGCGAAGCTCAGGGCATTCATCGACGGAGCCGCCGCAGGCGAGTTTGACGACCTCGCCTGACCTCCTTCACCCCCTCCGGCCCCCTGCCCTCCACGGTCAGGGGGCCGCCCCATACCTCGGGCGGCATATGCCGTATCACCCGTTAGACGTCAAACAGTTGATACATCTCGGCGCCCAAGGCTAACTTCGAAGCGCGACGCCAGGCTCGCCCCTGGCGGACGCAACTCCCTCGTGCGCTGCGCCAGTTCGAGGGAGTGACCCGTCGCCCCCTCCCACCGCTCGTCACGGCCCGGGAGGGGGCGACCCTCAGCGACGGCAGGAGAGCCGTACATGCCCGCGCGACCCCTCCCCCTGGACCACACCGCGGCAATCCGCACCGGGTACCGGTTCGAGGCCCTCTGCTATCGCGACGCCCGCGACCGGCCCCCCGAACTCCTCGACCGCGTCATGCTGGACACCCCCGAAGAGGCCGTCCGCCGGATCCGCCTCCAGATCCGCACCGCGCACCCCTTCGCCCTCTCCCCCACGGAAGTGCACCGCGCCCTCACCTGGGCCGACGGCGGCGGCCGCATCCACGCCCTGGCCGCCCTCCACCGCGGCGAAACCGCCGGCTTCAGCATCGTCCTGCGCGGCGGCCTGCGCCCCGAATGGCGCGTCCGGCCGGTCGAGCACCTCTCCCTCACCCCGACCCCCACGGGAACCATTCGCATTTGTGTTCGCGTCACTTGACGGGTAGACAAGGATGCTCGCGATCGAAGCTCGACCTCGGGGGGCGAGTCACAAGTGGCCGACCACGTACCCATCAATCCGTGCACGATCCCGCTGTTCACGGGTGACCTCGACCTGCTGGAACAGGACCACGCGGCGATCACGGCGGCCGCGGGCACCTTCCGCCAGGCCGGTGCGAACGTGGACTCCGAGTTCCAGGGCCTGTCGGCGTTCTACTCGGCCCCGGAGGCGGCGCAGCTCTTCGCCACGACGAAGCCGGTGAAGACGGACAGCGACTTCTTCGCGGACCAGCTGGAGTCGGCGGCGAAGGCGCTGGGCGAGTACGTCACCGAGGCCCGTCCGATCGTGGCGCGGCTGAAGGAGCTCCAGGCGAAGGCCACCACCTTCACCGGCAAGATCGCGGGAGACGAGCACTGGAAGGACGACGGGGACAAGATCGACGAGAACAACGATCTGATCCACGACGTCAACGCGGCCGCCGAGGCGTTCTGGGCGGCCGAACGGACCTGCGCGAACAAGATCCGCGCCTTGTACTGCGCGCCACCCCTGACGGTCAACGACGGTTCCAACGGCGCGAACATGTACGGCTACAAGGCCGAGGACCTCAACAAGGTCCAGGACCTGCCGTGGGGTTCGCAGCTGGAGGAGACCCACCGGGCGTGGGAAGTCGGCTACTGGGTCAAGTCCTTCGTCTGGGACGGCATCATCGTCGACGGCATCTGGGGCACGATCCGCGGTCTCGGCACGCTCGTCGGTGTCGACGGCTGGGACGCCGCCGGGCAGGCCTGGACCGGCCTGGCGAAGCTCGCCACGGGCCTGGCGATCACCTCCATCCCCGGTGTCGGCACGGCGTTCTGGATGGCCGACGACAAGCAGCTCCCGGGCTGGCTCAAGGACTCGCGTACCGCGATGAAGGAGACCGGCAAGGCGCTGGTGGCCTGGGACCAGTGGGGCAAGAACCCCGCCCGCGCCGCCGGAGCTGTCACCTTCAACGTGGTGACCACGGTCTTCACCGGCGGCGCGGGCGCGGTCGCGAAGGGCGGCGCGGTCGCCAAGGCCATCAGCGTCGCGGGCAAGGCCGGCAGGCTGATCGACCCGATCACCTACATCGGGCAGGCCGGCTCCCTCGCCAAGCTCAAGATCGGCGACCTGTTCGCGAACCTCGGCAAGGTCGACGGGGCGTTCCCGAAGATCGACGACGTGGTGTGGAAGGACCTCCCCAAGGCCGACGCCCCGGGCGTGAAGTTCCCCCACCCCGACGACACGGTCCGCCTCACCGACGACGCCCTCGGCCGCCCCCAGTACTTCGACAAGGTCACCAACCAGCTCCTGGACCACAAGGGCCTCCCCAAGCAGGACCTCACCGCCGTCCCCAAGGGCCCCGACCACCCCCTCGCCGAAGTCCCCACCCGCCAGGAAGTCCCGGTCGGCGTCGGCGCCCGTACGACGGACGTCACCTCCCACACCCCGGGCGGCACCGCCGACAACGTGCCGCGCAACAGCCACACCGAACCCGGCGGCAACGGCGGAACGGGCGGCCACGGCGGAACGGACACCACCCCCACCGGCGGCGGAGCAACACACACGGACACCCCCTCCACCGGCGGCCACGGCGACGGCCCCTCCACGGGCAGCGGCGGCCACGGCGACGGCCCGACCGTCCCGCACCAGGGCGGCGGACTTCCCGACAACCCGGGCCCCAGCGGACGGCCCGAGCTGCCGCCCCACCGGGAGAACGCGCACAAGTACACGGACGCCGAAAAGCGGCAGATCATGGAGTACCAGGTCCACCGGGCGAACGACCCGACGGACCCCTACTTCAAGAAGTACTACAACAAGCTCGGCTACCGCCTCCGCGCCGACGTGCCCGACCACACCGGCCTCGTCCCGCCGCAGCTCGTGGAAACCGCTCCCGACGTCTGGGTGCCGAAGTCGGACATTCCGCCGCCGGTCCCGCCGGACTACCTGGGCAAGGCGAAGTCCGTCGACCACAAGGACGTCCTCGTCACCAAGGAAATGCGGGACTCTCTCGATCAGGCCGCGAAGGACCGTCACGACGCCATCACCGCCGACAAGGGTCCCCACGACGCCTACGGCGAGGCCAAGAAGGCGCACAAGCTCCACAACACGCCGGAGACCCAGGCTGCCCTCGATGTGGCCAGGGCAGAGCACGCGCCGCTTCACGAAGCCCTCTCCAAAAAGAGCGAGGCGTACGGCGAGGCAATAGCCAGGGAACACGCGATACCGAAGGAGTTCCCCGGCGCCAAGGAAGAGACGCTGCACGGTCCGGCCAACGGAAACGACCAGTTCGACCAGGTGTACAAGCACGGCGACCGGTACGTCGTGGTCGAGGCGAAGAGCCACGTCACCACGGACTTGGGCGAACGCCGGATCGGCGGTAGGCGTGTCTCGCAAGGAACCCGAGACTACTTCGAGGACATCCTCGAGCAAATGAAGAAGCGCGGAAAGGACATCGAAAGCGAAAGGACCCTGTACAGGGCCCTGAAGGCGGCATTCGACGCGGAACCGCCGCGGATCGACTACGTCGTCGTCAAGGGAGCGGATAACACGGGAACTTACGCCGGATACACTATCCGGCGTTTCGATCTCACCAAGTGACAGGAGAAGCGATGACCGTCTTCGTAGCCGGCCATTCGGAGCCGAGGCCCGACAGCGCGGCCTGGGTCAACGAGCTTGGTGAGGATCTGGTCAACGACCTCGAAACCCTCAACGCGTCGCCACGAAGGCTCGGATCTGCATGGAGGGACGCCTCCTTCAATGTCAGGGCCTCCTTCGGGGCCGACCCGCAGGGCGCTGCGCTGGGAACCTGGGAGTCCGTGGTCGCGGCGGCCCAGCTGGGCGCCGCGCTGTTCCGGGCGGCAGGGATGGCGGAGGGAACCACCGAGGTACGCATCCACCACCAGATGCGCACCGTGTCGGCGACGGGGCCCACGTCGTACACGCACGCAGAGGCATGGATCGAGGCCTTCTGGTATGCGATCATCACCCGCGACCAGCCGAAGATGACCGAGCTCTGCGAGCTCCCGATCGACGTCCTGCGCGCCTCGGGCGCCGACCACGACGACTACCTCTACCACTGGGTCGCCGCCCTCCAGGCGTACTGGCTGAAGCGCCCCGAGCTGGTCCCGGAACTGACGCTGACCTTCCAGCGCTCCCACCCCGACGTCGCCGTCATCGCCGGACGCGACTACATCCAGCACATCGCGTACCCGCCGATCAACCTCTTCTACAAGTTCCTCCAGAAGGACGAAGAGGGCTTCCACACCACACTCCTGGAATCCCTCGAACTCCACAAGCAGTACTGGACCGCCACCCCCGAACGCGCCAACGACATCGACGGCCTCGTACCCATCGGCATCCTCGCCGTCACCTGCCTCGCCTACGACGGCGGCATCCCCGTCAACATCGAGTCCCCCTACCTGCCCGAGCACCTCCTCAAGCGCTCCTGGGTCGGCGAGTTCGAGGTCTGATGCCCACGGTCCCCCCGGACCTCCGGGAATGGCACGACGGAAACCACAGCAACGCCTGCGGCCTCGCCGACATGCTCGGAGTACCCGCCGAGGCGTACGAAGCCGACCCGACCAGCCTGATCCTGCCCCTCCAGGACTACGTCCACAGAGCCCCGCTCGACGAGTTCGAGGAGTCGGACCGGATCACGCTCCACTGCGACCTGGTCGCGTACCTCGCGGACGTGACGATCCGGTGCCACGGCGCCGCCTGGCGCACCGCCGACGCCCCCGGCACGCCGGGCGGGTACCGCTACGTACTCGAAGCCCCCGGCCGGAACGGCGGCACACACCGTCTCGACCCCTTCGCCGTGGTCTCCGGCGAGTTCCGCCAGTCGCCCGTCGATATCGTGAGGATGCTCTCCACCGCCGCGCACGATCTGCACGTCTGCACGGAGTGCGCGCACGACGGACAGGAAACGACCAGGTGACCGACACTCCCACGCTCGCCGCCGTCATGGCCGAACTCGCCGGGCTCGAAGACCCGAAGATCCGCGCCGTGAACGAGCGCCACGGCGACGACCACGCCGTGAACCTCACCAAGCTGCGCGCCCTCGCCAAACGCCTCAAGACGCAGCAGGACCTGGCCCGCGAGCTCTGGGCCACGGACGACAGCGCCGCCCGCCTCCTCGCGCTCCTGATCTGCCGCCCCAAGGCGTACCACCGCTCCGACCTGGACACCATGCTGCGCGAGTCCCGCACCCCCAAGGTGCACGACTGGCTCGTCGGCTACGTCGTCAAGAAGAGCCCGCACGCCGAGGAACTGCGCCTGGCCTGGTTCGCCGACCCGGACCCGGTGGTCGCGAGCGCCGGCTGGGCGCTGACGACGGACCGGGTGGCGAAGAAGCCCGACGGCCTCGACCTCCCCGCCCTCCTGGACCTCATCGAGGCGCACATGAAGGACGCGCCGGACCGCCTCCAGTGGGCGATGAACCACTGCCTCGCGCAGATCGGCATCGAGCACCCCGCCCACCGCGCCCGCGCGATCGCCATCGGGGAGCGCCTGGAGGTGCTGAAGGACTACCCGACCTCCCCGGGCTGCACCTCCCCCTTCGCCCCCGTCTGGATCAACGAAATGGTCCGCCGCGCCTCAGCCCCCTGACGCCTCCAGGATCCGTACGAGCGGCCGCCGCAACGCCACCGCGACGGGGCTGGGATCCGTACGCGCGTACTCCGCCAGGGCCGCGCGGGCGGCGCCCACCGCCGGGCCCGGGTCCACACCGCTCAGGGTGTCCTCGACGACCCGTGCCACCAGCGGTGCGAGCTCCGCCAGCGGCGCCCGCGCCAGGTCCGGTGCCCGGTCCTCCCGGCCCGCGAACGCCGCCACCTCCCGGGCCAGCACCACCACCTCCCCGGCGATCCGGTCGGCGGCGGCGATCCCGCCCGCCAGGACCCGTACGTCCTCCCGGTGCCGGCGCCTCAGCGGGTTGAACCGCATGGCCTTCTCGGCCTCACGGGCCCGTCCCGCCCCCTCGCGGACGGCGTCGGCATCGGCCTCCACGAGCGCGAGGTTGTCCCGCGCGGCGCCCGGCTCCCCGCCCAGTACGGCGGCGGTACCGCTCAGGGACCGGGTCAGCCGCACCCGGCAGTCCTCGGCGATCCCGGCCAGCGTCCGGTACGGGTCGGGCGGCCACAGCAGCGGCGCGAGCCCGACCGTCACCACCGCGCCGGCGACCGTCTCCCAGACCCGGTGCCAGGCGTACGCGTCCGGCGACGTACTGGCGAAGACCAGCAGCGAGGACGCCGCCACCTGGATGTTCAGCCCGCCCCCGGCCCGCAGGAACATCCCGACCCCGAGCCCCAGCGCCACCACCACCGCGAGCGCGGCGGTCGAGGGCCGCAGCAGGTTCACGACCGCGATCCCGATCAGCACCCCGGCCACCACCCCCAGCGACCGCTGCACCGACGTCCCGAGGGCCGTCACCGGATCCCCGCGCAACGCCACGAGCGGCACGACGGCCGCGTACACGGGCGGCTGATCGGCCCCGAGCCACAACGCCACCTGCCAGGCGACGACGACGGTCACCAGGATCCGCGCCGCCCCGGGCCCATCGCTCCGCAGGACCGCCCCCGGCCCGGAGCCCCGCTCGCGCACACCGCCCAAAGAAGCCCCCTGCCCGACAGCCGCCCAAAGGCCCCCAGCCTCCGCCGCCCACCCCCCGCTCTCCCGCCATTGGGCCGAAAGCGGCATGTCCCTAGCCACTTTCGCATTCACGTTCGCAACAGCCGGCCGGTAGAAAGAGCCCCACACGTAGATCGATCTGCCGGGGGGCGGGATAGCGGTGGCCGGACCACATACCGATCAATCCTGGCACGATTCCTCAGTTCACCGGTGACCTGGAAGCGCTGGAGCAGGACCGAACCGCGATCGCGGCCGCCGCGAGCACGCTCCGCGACACCGGGGCGAACGTCCACACCGAGTTCCAGCATTTGACCTCCTTCTACTCCGCGCCCGAAGCCGACCAGCTCTTCGCCACCACCAACCGGGTGCAGACGGAAAGCGACTACTTCGCCGACCAGCTCGAATCAGCCGCCAAGGCTCTCGGCGAGTTCGCTGCCGAAGCACGCCCCATCGTGGCCCGGCTCAAACAACTCCAGGCGCAGGCAATGGCCTTCACCAACACCATCCAGGGCGACGCCCACTGGAAGGACGACGGAAAGAAAACCGACGAGAACAACGACCTGATCCACGACGTCAACGCCGCAGCCGCCACCTTCAACGTCCTCACCACCGTCTTCACCTCCGGAGCCGGAACCGGAGCCAAATCCGGCACCGTCGCCAAGGCCATCAGCGCCGCCGGCACGGCAGGCCGCCTCATCGACCCCATGACCTACGTCGGCCAGGCCGCAGGCAAAGCCGGCTCCCTCGCCCCCGGCAAACTCAAGATCGGCGAACTCTTCGCCAACCTCGGCAAGGTCGACGGCGCCTTCCCCAAAACCGACGACGTCGTCTGGAACGACCTCCCCAAAACGGAGTTGGCGTCAAGGTTGCCATTCTTGACGTTCACGACGTGAAGGGTGCGTTGACGGAACGGGACCTGCGCTCGGTCCAGGGGGCGGCAGACCGCACCAACGCCTCGTTTGAACTGCGCTTCAATGACGGTTCCATCACCATCTACCCAACCAATGCCACCAAGCCGTAAGGAAGCCCCATGTCGATTCTGATGCGCGCGCCGAGGGAGAGCGGCTCGTGGTTCTGGGATCTCTACGACGTCAGCGAGTCGGGGCTGGAGCCCGCTCTCGCGACCGCCGAACGGATGTCGGCCGTGCTGTCCACGCACGGTCTGCTCGAGCCCCAGGCGCTGGAGTGGAGCTGGTTCGAGGTCGGGAAGGGCGGGCTCGGCATCGACAGCGGGCTGAGCCTCATCAGCCGGTCCCTGGGCGACGAGAAGCTCGCGGACGAGATCCGCGGGTGCCAGCCGGTGGGTCACCCGGGTGCGGAGATGACGGGCTTCGTCGTGGTCGGATCGGGAACCTGGTACGACGCGGAAGGCACCGCCCGCAAGGAAGGCCGCCTGGTCGAGCTCCGGGTGTCGCCGGACTCCATCGGGCCCTCCGCAACGCTGTCCGTGCACCACGACGTATGGGCGACCTGCGACTTCCGCGGCAACCCGCACCCCGAGGTGCACGCCCGCAACGCACCCCGCCTCGCCACGGCACTGCGGGAACTCGATGCACTCCTGGGGGTCGAGGCCGAGCCGGGGGAACCCACCTACTTCGGCATGGCCAAGCCCTACGGGCTGGAGGACGCGGAACTCGTCGACGGCCGTGGGCCGGATCTCACCGATCTGATGTGATCACGTCCGAGCCGGTGGCGCCCGGCCAGGCTCTGCCCGAGAGGCATGGACTTGATCGCCCGCACACCCGTAGCGCGGTGGTCCTGGGAGGGGCGTCGGCCGGGAGGCCGGGGCGGGTTTCCACCACCAGAGAGGAGTCCCGGTAGCCGAGGCCGAGCTGCCGGGTGGCCGCACCCCGGCGGGCCTCGCCGCGGTGGATCCGGGTCGGCAGGCCGAGCATCGCGGCGGCGACCGGGAGGCGTTCCTCCTCGTACGTGGCGAGGAGGGCTTCGGGGGCCGCTCCGCTCAGCACCGCCACCAGCTTCCAGCCCAGGTTGTACGCGTCCTGCACGCTGGTGTTGAGCCCCTGCCCGCCCGCCGGCGAGTGGACGTGCGCCGCGTCGCCGACGAGGAAGATCCGGCCCTCCCGGAACCGGTCGGCCATCGCCGCGCGCGGACGGAAGTCCGACGCCCAGCGGACCTCCGTCACGGCGTCAGCGGCAAGGTGCGTACGGGCCGCGACCAGGGCGCGGACGGCGGACGGGGAGAGGTCCACGGGCCCGCCCGACTGCGGGAGCCGGGCCCCGCGAGAGTGCCCTTAACGTTGTTAAGCTGTCAAGCGTGGCTACCCGCAGATCCCCCAAGCTGGACAAGAAGCAGGCCGTCGAGACCTCCCTCCGCCTGCTGAACGACCTCGGCCTCGACGGGCTCAGCCTGCGCGCCATCGCCAAGGAGCTGGACGTCCAGGCACCCGCCCTGTACTGGCACTTCAAGAACAAGCAGGAACTCCTCGACGAGATGGCGATGGAGATGTACCGGCGGATGGCCGCCGACGCCGCACTCCCCCCGGACCTCCCCTGGCAGGACCGCCTCCTCGCCGCCAACCGCGCCCTGCGCACCGCCCTGCTCCGCTACCGCGACGGCGCCAAGGTCTTCAGCGGCTCCCGCTTCACCGGCACCGAGCACGCCACCCAGACGGAAGACCACCTGCGCGCCCTCACCGCCGCCGGCTTCACGCTCCCCCAGGCCCTGCGCGCCACCACCACCGCGTTCTTCTTCACCCTCGGGTTCGTCACCGAGGAACAGGGCGTCGAGCCGCTGCCCGGCGAGCGCCGCGAGGGCTACGACGTCGCCGAACGCGCCGCGCGCCTCGCCGGCTTCCCGCTGTCCGCCGAGGCCGGGGCCGGCCTCCTCCACGACCACGAGCTGGGCTTCGAGGAAGGGCTGCGCCTGGTGATCGCCGGCATCGAGGCCCGGTACGCGGACAAGGGGGCCGCCTGATGGCCGGACGCGACTACGGCTTCCTCATCGCCGCGAAACCCGACCCGGCCGACCTCGGCCCGATACTCGACGCCGTCTTCGCCCTCGGCGACGGCGCCGTCGAGGTCGGGCTCGAAGGAGAGGCCGAGGGCTGGCGGTGGGACACCCCGGTCCAGTGCGGGATCACCTGGTTCGAGCCCGGGGACGTCTCCTGCCAGCTCGTCCTCTACGCCGGCCAGGCCGTCCCCGACCCGCCGTCCGACGAGACGCTCGCACGGGCCCTGGCCCGGGGGCTGGGGACGGCGGTGCTGACGGACCACCCGGGCAAGCCGTGGATCTACCGGGTCTTCACCCCCGGCGGCGGGTCCACCTGGGGCAGCATCGACCACCTGGACGGGGACGACGGCCCCGCGCTCCTCGTCACCGCCACCCAGGCCGGGGTGGCGGCCTTCCCCGGCGCCGCCGTGCGCGGACTGCCCGAGGTGGTGCGGTCCCAGCCCTTCGCCCCACCCGGCACCGACCCGCGCCTGTGGGCCTGGACCGACCTCATCGGCCGCATGGAGGCCGGGTGGGCGCCGCTGCGCTGGTACGGGGCCGACATGTACGCGGACGACCTCGACGCCCGGGACGCGCTGCGCGACCTGGAGGGCGACCCCCGCCTCGAAGCCCTCGACGCCCGATTCCGGGCCGTCACCGTCGAGGACGGCGGCGAGGAACTGGGCACCGATCCGGCGGCCGCGCCCTGGTACCGGCTGCGGCGGCCCGCCGTCCTGCCGTGGCGGGTGCTGCTGCCCGCCGACCCGGAGGCGGCGGGCCTGCTGTGGAAATGGGTCGAGGACGGGGCCGAGGGGAAGCCCGGCGGGACCGACATGACGGACCTCGACCTGAGCGGCGCCGACCTGGCCCGGGCCGACTTCTCCTCGTCCCTGTTCTGCGACACCGGACTGGCCGGAGCCCGCCTCACCGGCACCTGCTTCCACCGCACCCACCTCCAGGGCGCCGACCTGTCCGGCGCCGACGCCACCGGCGCCTGCTTCGTACGGGCCGAACTGGACGGCGCCGACCTGCGCGGCACCGTTCTGGACGGCGCCGACCTCGTACGGGCCGACCTGTACGGGGCCGACGCGCGCGGCGCGAGCCTGCGCGGCGCCCGCATCCTGGGGGCGGGCCTGCACGGCACGGACCTGCGCGGGGCCGACCTCACGGGCGCGGTGCTCCGGGAGAACGGCTTCAAGGTGACGCTGGACGACGACACCCGCGTGGCGGGCCTCACCGGCACGGTCTTCGGCCCGGCGGAACACCTCACCCCGGACGGCACCCGCACCCCCCTCGCCGGCACGGCCCTGGAGGACTGGCTCCGCGCACGCGGAGCAGACGTACGGGTCATCCCGCCCCGCCGCCCCCGCCCCTGACGCGACGCACCCGCACCGACGCCCCGCGCGGCCCCCGCTACGACAGCCGGATCGCCCCCGAGGCGTCCGGGGTGATCGGGGTCGGGTCGGTGTCCTCGTGGAAGCAGAGGGTGCCGAGGGGGGTCTCGGGGGTGGTGAGGTGGGGGGTCAGGGCCTCCAGGAACCGCTCCACGTCCGGGAGGGTCTCGGTGTGGATCTCCTGGCGGGCCGTGAGGGTCCAGCCGTGCGGGGTGCGGGTGAGGTCCGCGGTGCACTCGCCGCCCACGCGGTACGCCGGGCCGCGCTCCGCCAGCACCTTGAAGGGCGGGAAGACGTACGCGTCGAGGTCCTCGTCGTAGTCGCCGTACTTCTCGTCCTCTCCGTACGGCTCCATGTGGTCGCGGATCAGCGCCAACAGCGGCCCCGGGGTGGACTCGTGCAGGTCCAGGGCGAGTTCGAGGGCGTACAGGTCGGCCATCCGTCGAGCCTATGCGACGGGCGAACCTGCGGGTGGCGGCGTGCGGTCGTGCACGCCCCGAGCGCGGCACGGCAGCCGCCACCCCACGACCCGCACTCGTCAAGGCACAGGACCCTTGGCGTCCCCTCGCGACGAATCGCTCACCACCAGGGTGATCAACAGGTGACGAACCGTCAACACCTCGTTAGAGGTACACGCGCGGTTCCCGCACAAGCCCACAATTTTTCGGTGCCTGCTCTGGAGCCTCCGCCGCCGCCCGGTCGACCTCGCACCAGATGCGCTTGCCCGCGCCCTCGCGCTGCCAGCCCCACCGGTCCGCCAGCCCGTCGACCAGCTCCAGCCCGCGCCCGCCGGTGTCCTCCCCGCCGGCCTGCCGCCGGGCCGGGGCGCGGTCGCTGGCGTCGGCGACCTCCACCCGAACCCCCGGCCCCCCGAAGAGCATCCGCAGCACGGCCGGACAGCCCGTGTGCACGACCGCGTTGGTGACCAGCTCGGAGATCAGCAGGATCAGCGTCTCCGCGAGCGGTTCGTCGTCCCCTATCCCCGACCCCGCCAGCCGGGAGCGCGCCCACCGGCGCGCCCGGCCGACCTCGGCGGGGTCCGGCCCTACCTCAAGCTGTACCTGAAGCACCTGCACCGCTCACACCATCCGAACCGGCGGACACTTCGCCTCACGACAGGATGGGATCACCCACTGTGATCCCCGTGCCGAGCAGCATGGTTGACATACAGTCACCAAAACAAGCGCTTCGGGCATATTCCAGCGCGAAGAAGTAGGCGTGGTGCATACTGTGCGACGCTCACGCCGCTCAACCGCTCGCATCGTCGGAGCGTATCGCGGCACACCCCCGCCTCCGGGCCGCATCGAGCCGGGCGAAGGACACAAACCGATATCAACTCTCTGTAATCGGACATGCGTCCCGCGTCGTCCCTCCCGTGCCCTGCCGTAACACCCCGCTACCGCACCGGCGCGGACTCCGACCGCAGTGACTCCGACAGCAGAGACTCCGACAGCAGTGACTCCGCCAGGAGTTCCTCCGCCTGCCCCGCCGTGCGCCACTGCTCCGCCCGCACCCAGGCCCGCTTCAGGTGCAGGTGCACGTCCGCCTCCCACGTGAAGCCCATCCCGCCGAACACCTGGAGGCAGTCCCGGGCGCCCCGCACCGCCGCCCCGTCCGCGAGGAGCTTCGCCGCGGCGATCTCGGCGGGGTCCCCGGTCACCGCCGCCGCGTACACCGCGGTACGGGCCACCTCGGCCCGCACCA
Source organism: Streptomyces sp. NPDC043896 (assembly GCF_056435605.1). Lineage (NCBI taxonomy): Bacteria > Bacillati > Actinomycetota > Actinomycetes > Kitasatosporales > Streptomycetaceae > Streptomyces > Streptomyces sp. NPDC043896. The sequence continues at coordinate 21,992 of NZ_JBWKEE010000013.1, read as the reverse complement.
GCATCCGCGAGCACAGGTGCTTGACGGCCTGGAAGCCCCCGATCGGCTGCCCGAACTGCTCGCGCTCCCCCGCGTACCGCACCGCCAGCTCCACCGTCCGCAGCGCGCTCCCGGCCTGCAACGCCGCCGTCAGCAGCGCCCCCGCGTCCCGGTACCCGGCCGGGAGCACGCCCGGGAGCACGCCCCGGGCCCGCCACAGCGGCGTCAGCGGGTCCGCCGAGCGCACCGGCACCCCGGCCGGGACCTCCGGCATCCCGAGGACGGCGTCGGCCTCGCCCAGGTGCGCCACCAGCGGCCCGTCCAGGTCGAACGCGGTCACCACCGCCGATCCCGCGGCCGCCCCCGGGACCACTCCGGCGGCCAGGTGGGTGGCCACCAGCGGGCCCGGCAGCAGCGCCCGCCCGGCCTCCTCGAAGACGAGCACCGCCTCCGCCAGGCCGAGGCCGACCCCGCCCTCGGACTCCGGCAGCCGGAGGGAGAAGAACCCCGCCCCGCCCAGCTCCCGCCACAGGGCGCGGTCCACGTCCCTGCCGTGCGACACCGAGTCCCGCAGCGCCTCGCGCCCGAACCGCCCCGCGAGGAGGTCCCGGATGCCCGCCCGTACGTCCCGCTGGTCCTGCGTCAGCCGGAAGTCCACGGCCCTCACCGCCCCTTCGGGAGGCCGAGGATCCGCTCGGCCACGATGTCGTGCTGGATCTCGGAGGTGCCCGCCGCGATGGTGTACGAGAGCGAGGAGAGCCGCTCCGCCGTCCACTCCTCCTCCAGGGACAGGGAGTCCGCGCCCAGGACCGCCGCGGCCGCCTCGTACAGTTCCTGCCGCGCCTGCGAGTACGCCAGCTTGAAGACGCTGCCGCCCGCGCCCGGGACGCCGCCCGAGCCCTGCGCCTCGCTGACGTTCCACTGCGTGAGCCGCCACAGCGCGCCGAACTCCCCGTGGAGCCGGCCCAGCCACCGGCGCAGCACGGGGTCGTCCCAGCGGCCGTTCTCCCGCGCGGCCCGGGCCAGCCGGGTCAGGGTCCGCCGGCAGGCGACGACCTCGCCGACGAAGGCGGTGCCGCGCTCGAAGGACAGCGTCACCATCGTGACCCGCCAGCCGTCGTTCTCGGCGCCGACCCGGTTCGCGACCGGCACCCGGACCTCGTCCAGGAACACCTCCGCGAACTCCGCCGACCCCGCCAGGGTGCGCAGCGGCCGGACCGTGACGCCGGGCGCGTCCATCGGCATGGCCAGCCAGGAGATCCCCCGGTGCTTGGGGGCCGCCGGGTCGGTGCGCACGAGCAGCTCGCACCAGTCGGCGACCTCGGCGTGCGAGGTCCAGATCTTCGACCCGGTGACCACGTACGCGTCCCCGTCGCGCACCGCCCGCGTGCGCAGCGAGGCCAGGTCGGAGCCGGCGCCGGGCTCGCTGAAGCCCTGGCACCACACCTCGTCCCCCCGCAGTACCGGCGGCAGCCAGCGGGCCCGCTGCTCCGGGGTGCCTTCGGCGGCGATGGTCGGTCCCGCGTGCAGCAGGCCGACGAAGTTCGCGCCGACGTACGGGGCCCCCGCGCGCTCGGTCTCCTCCAGGAAGATCAGGTGCTGGGTCGGGGTGGCGCCCCGCCCGCCGGCGTCGACGGGCCAGTGCAGGCCCGCGTACCCGGCGTCGTACAGCCTGCGCTGCCAGCCGAGGTCGTAGGCGCGACGGCCCGGCCAGTCGTCGGGCGAGGGTTTGGCGGGCAGGTCGGGCAGCGTCTTGGCGAGCCATTCGCGCAGCCGGGCCCGGAAGTCCTCTTCCTCCTCGGTGTGGGCGAGGTCCATGTCAGACCAGGTCCAGGCCGAGCATGCGGATGGCGTTGCCGCGCATCAGCTTGTACACGGTCTCCTCGTCGAGGCCCTCGACGTGGTCGAGGGCGACCTCCTTGGTGTGCGGGAAGGTCGAGTCGACGTGCGGGTAGTCGGTCTCGAAGGTGGCGTTGTCGCGGCCGACGACGTCCAGCGAGGCGATGCCGTGCTTGTCGCGGAAGAAGCAGCAGAAGATCTGCCGGTAGTAGTACGTGGACGGCGGCTCGGGGATGAGGCCGCGGACCCCGCCCCAGGCGCGGTGCTCCCGCCAGACGTCGTCGGCGCGCTCCAGCGCGTACGGGATCCAGCCCATCTGGCCCTCGCTGTAGGCGAGCTTGAGCGCCGGGAACTTGACCAGCACGCCGCTGAAGAGGAAGTCCATCATCGAGGCCATGGCGTTGTTGAAGCTCAGCGAGGCCTGGACGGCGGGGGGTGCGTCGGGGGACGCGGCGGGCATCTGGGAGGAGGACCCGATGTGCATGTTGACGACCGTGCCGGTCTCCTGGCAGACGGCGAAGAAGGGGTCCCAGTACCCGGAGTGGATGGACGGCAGGCCGAGGTAGGTCGGGATCTCGGAGAAGGTGACGGCCCTGACCCCCCGGGCGGCGTTGCGGCGGATCTCGGCGACGGCGAGGTCGATGTCCCAGAGCGGGATGATGCACAGCGGGATCAGCCGGCCTGCGCTGTCGCCGCACCACTCCTCGACCATCCAGTCGTTGTACGCGCGGACGCAGGCCAGGGCCACTTCCTTGTCCTTGGCCTCGGCGAAGGTCTGCCCGCAGAAGCGCGGGAAGGTGGGGAAGCACAGGGAGGCCTCGACGTGGTTGAGGTCCATGTCGAGGAGCCGTGCCTTGGGGTCCCAGCAGCCGCGGCGCATCTCCTCCCGGGTGATGCCCTCCAGGGTCATGTCGTCGCGGTCGAAGCCGACGGCGGCGATGTTGCGCTTGTACGGGAACTTCAGGTCCTCGTAGATCCACCAGTCGGTCGGCGGGCCGTCGGGGTCCATGGAGATCACGTACTTGCCGCCGGTGTACTCCAGCTCCCCGATGCCGGCGGTGAGGGCCTTGGGGCCGCGGTCGCGGTACTTCGCGGGCAGCCACACGTCGAAGAGGTGGGCGGGCTCGATCACGTGGTCGTCGACGCTGATGATCCGAGGCAGTTCCAGTGCCATGCGCTCGCGCTCCTTCTCCCCAATCTGATGCATCGTCAGAAACAAGCTAGCCCCGCCACCCCTGGACCGACAAGCGCCGGAGCCCTACGCTCTGCCCTTGATCTGACCAACCGTCAGTTGATGCCCGGGCCGGCACCCGGCCGGCACGCCCTGGGGAGGTCCGCGATGACGACCACGGAAACGGCGGCGCCGGACGGCGCGCCGGACGAGGTGCCGGGCGAGACGCCGGCCGGCGTGACGGACGGCGTGACAAACGACGTGCCGGGCGACGTGCCGGGCGACCTGCCGGGCCGCGTGCCGGGCGACGTGACGGCCGTCGCCACGGAACTCGGCCGGTCCGCGACCCTCTGGGAGCTCATCGCCCGCCGGGCCGCCCTCACCCCCGCCGCCCCGGCGCTCATCGAGGCCGCCGAGGACCCCGCGGACGACCGCACCCTCACCTTCGGCGCCCTGCGCGACCGCGCCGAACGCGTCGCCGCGGGCCTCCACGGCATGGGCGTACGCCCCGGCACGGTCGTCGCCTGGCAGCTGCCGACCCGCATCGAGACCGTGCTGCTCTCGGCCGCCCTCGCCCGGCTCGGCGCCGTCCAGTCGCCCGTGATCCCCTTCTACCGCGACCGCGAGGTCGGCTTCGCGCTGCGCGAGTCCAAGGCGGAGTTCTTCGCCGTACCCGGCTTCTGGCGCGGCTTCGACCACACCGCGATGGCCGCCCGGCTCGGCGCCCGCGGGGTCTTCGAGGCGTACGGCCACCTCCCCGACGGCGACCCGGCCGTACTGCCCCCGCCGCCCGCCGACGGCACCTCCGTGCGCTGGATCTACTGGACCTCCGGCACCACCTCCGACCCCAAGGGCGTCCTGCACACCGACCGCTCCCTGATCGCGGGCGGCTCCTGCCTCGCCCACGCCCTGCGCCTGACCCCGGCCGACGTCGGCTCGATGGCCTTCCCGTACGCGCACATAGCCGGGCCGGACTACACGGTGATGCTGCTGCTGTACGGGTTCCCGGCGGTGCTCTTCGAGAAGTTCGCGATGCCGGACGCGCTGGAGGGCTACCGCCGCCACCGGGTCACCATCGCCGGCGGCTCCACCGCCTTCTACTCCATGTTCCTCGCCGAGCAGCGCAAGGACCCCTCGGTGAAGCTCCTCCCGAGCCTGCGGCTGCTGGCGGGCGGCGGCGCCCCCAAGCCCCCGGAGATCTACCACGCGGTGGTGCGGGAGCTGGGCTGCCGGCTCACCCACGGCTACGGCATGACCGAGGTCCCGATGATCACCATGGGCTCCCCGGACGACACCCCGGAGAACCTCGCCACCACCGAGGGCCGCCCCCCGGAGGGCATGTCCATCCGCATCACCGCACCCGACGGCACCGCGCTGCCCGCCGGCACCGACGGCGAGGTCCGGCTGCGCGGCGAGGCCGTCTGCCAGGGCTACCTGGGCGGCTCCGCCGACGCCTTCGACGCCGACGGCTACCTGATCACCGGCGACCTCGGCCACCTCACCGCTTCCGGCCATCTGGTCCTGACCGGACGCAGCAAGGACGTGATCATCCGCAAGGGCGAGAACATCTCCGCGAAGGAGATCGAGGACCTCCTCCACCAGCTGCCGGGCGTCGGCGACGCCGCCGTCATCGGCCTGCCGGACGAGGAGCGCGGCGAACGCGTCTGCGCCGTCGTCGAGCAGCCCCCCGGCGCCGCACCGCTCACCCTGCCGCAGGTCACGGCGTACCTGCGGGCGCAGGGGCTCTCCCCGCACAAGCTCCCCGAGCAGCTGGAACTCGTCGACGCGCTGCCCCGCAACGACGCCCTGCGCAAGGTGCTGAAGTACCGCCTGCGCGAGCGCTACAGCTGAACCGGGCCCGCGCCCGGGCCCGCGGCCCGGCCGCGCCCCCGGGCGGCGGGCGGCGGGCGGCGGGCGCCGGGCGGCACCAAGGTGACAGGCCTCTTGGTGCCGGTCCGGACACCTTCCCCGGGGCATGGCCGCCGAGCAGGATGGTGCCACCGGAACGGCGGCGGGCACGGAACCCGCAGCCGGGGCCACCGGGGCGACCCGCCCCCTGGAGCCCGGCCGTCCGCCTTCCGGATCCACCGCACCGGTCGTACGCCAGGGGGCACCGCCATGTCGAGAACCGCTCAGCTCACCCGAATCCGCACGGCCGCGGACCGCTCCTCCACCGGGTGGGACTGAGCGGCGTGCTCCTCGTCCGACTGCCCCTGATCAGTCACAGCGGGGCACCGGGTACGGAGAGCGGGGCGAGCCTCCTCCAGGACGCCCTCTGGGCCCACGCCGGACCGCAGCACGCCCTCGAACACGTCCGGGTCCGGCCCCTCCCCGGAGGGCTGAGCGTGGCCCTCTTCGTCCGGGCCGAGAACGACACCCGGGCCCACGAGAAGGCGCGCGCCCTCCTCACCGCCGTCCTCGGGACGGGCGCGGCCCGCCACTACTCCCTGGGCCCCTGACCCCCCGCCGACGCACCCGCGCCACCCCCTCCCGGCCCACCGCCCCGCCCGGGCACCCGGCCGCTGTCCGCGCAGGGCAGCCGTCCCACGGGCACCACGGTGCGCGCCCGCCCCTTCCGGCCCCGCCCACCCCTTCCGGCCCCGCCAGGCCCGCCCCGCCCCGCCAGGCCCGCCCGGCCCCGCCGCCCCGGGCCGCCCCGTCACCTTGGAGACCCCACCATGTCCGCGCGCCGTTCCTCCCGCACCCTCACCCTCGCCCTCACCTCCTTCGCCGCCGCCCCGCTGCTGGCCGTGTCCCTGCCCGCCGTCCCGGCGCAGGCCGAGTCGCAGACGGTCGCGTCCATCGCCCGGGCCCAGGTCGGCAACACCTGCGGCGACTACAACTGCCAGTACCCCGGCGCCTGGTGCGCGGAGTTCACCCGCTGGGTGTGGAACAGGGCCGGCGCGAACACCTCCGGCATCAGCGCGGCGGCCGTCAGCATCTACCAGTACGGCAAGAACAAGGGGACGCTGCACGGCAGCCCGCAGGTCGGTGACGCGGTCCTCTACGACAGGGACGGCAACCTCAACGACGGCGAGGCCGACCACGTCAACATCGTCGTCGCGGTCGACGGCGACAGCATCCAGACGGTCGGCGGGAACGAGAGCGGCGGCGTGCGCTTCCGCTCCTGGTTCAACTGGAAGACCAACTCCAGCCCGGTCGGAGCCGGTCGGGCGCTGGCTTTCATCGGCCCGTCCGGCCTGGCCGAGACCCCCTCGACACCCGTCAGCCAGGCCGGTGACGTCTTCCACGCCACCCGTCTCGTCGACGGCAGCTGGGAGGGCTTCGCTCCACTGAACGGCTTCGGCGGCGCGCCCTTCTTCAACGCCTCCCAGCACTCCATCGCCGCGACCCCGGACGGCTCCACGCAGACCCTGGCCACCGGCAACGACGGCAACCTGTACCACACCGCCCGCTACGCGGACCGCACCTGGACGGGCTGGTCGCCGCTGCCCGGCTTCGGCGGCGCCGCCGCGTTCGCCGCGAAGGACCAGGCGATGACGGGCATGGCCAGCGGTGACGCCCAGGTCATGGCGATCGGCAACGACGGCCGCATCTACCACAACGCCCGCTTCCTGAACGGCACGTGGCAGGGCTGGGCCCCCGTCGGCACCTGGCAGGCCAAGAAGATCGCCACGGCCGGCCTCGCCGACGGCAGCATGCAGACCCTCATCGTCGGCAACGACGGCAACGTCTACCACGCCATCCGTGCCGTCGACGGCACCTGGAGCAGCTGGAACGCCCTCCCCGGCGTCGGCAGCGCCGCCACCTTCCAGGCGGGCGACATCGCCATCGCCGGCCTGCCGGGCGGCGACACCCAGATGCTCGCCACCGGCAACGACGGGCTCGTCCACCACAACGTCCGCTCCGCCGACGGCTCCCTCCAGGGCTGGGCCAAGGTCGACGGCTACGGCGGCGCCCCCGGCTTCGCCGCGAGCAGCCTCGCCATCACCGGCATGCCGAACGGCGACACCCAGATGCTCGCCGTCGGCAACGACGGCAAGGCCTACCACGCCGCCCGCTACGCCGGCGGCTCCTGGCAGGGCTGGTGGGCCACCGGAATGGGCGCCCGGAAGGTCGCCATCGCAGGCCTCGGAGACGGCAGCGCCCAGATGCTCGCCAGCCGCAGCTGATCACCGCCACCCCGTACGCGGCTCCGCATGCCCGGAGCCGCGTACGGGCGTGTCCCTACAGCCTGCTCAGCGACGCCGCCGCGAAGAGCACGTCACGGATCGCCTCGCGGTCTCCGGTCTGGCCGACCGCCGCCTCCTCCGGGGAGATGTGCCCGGCGGCGAGCTGGCAGAACTCCAGCCCGTCCAGCGCGACTTCCGCCACCGTGTGCTCCCGCGAGGGCTTCGCCGCCGGGGAGTCCAGGGCGATGTCCCAGCCGCCCCCGCCCGCGCCCTCGATCTCCAGGTGCAGGGTCCGCCCCGGAGCGCCCGCCGCGACCAGGCCGCGCGCCGGTGCCGCCAGCCCCGAGCGGCGCCGGCCCGCCAGGGCGCCGGGCAGCAGCCGGGCGGCGAGGTCGATCATCCGGTGCAGGTGCGGGCCGGACGGCGGCTCGTACGGGTAGTCCACCGCCTCCGCGATGTCCCAGGCGTGCACCCAGCACTCGAAGGCCCGCTCCAGGAAGGCGTCGCCGAGCGGCAGCGCGAAACCCCCGTAGTCCACGGAGAGTTCGGCCACGCCCTGGCCCGCGAAGGACACGGTACGGACCAGCGTGTGCCCCTGCGCCCGCCACGGTTCGCGCACCCTGCGGGTCACGGGGTAGGCGGAGGAGCTCCAGAAGTGCTCGGTGCGGTCCGTGGGGCCGCCGCCCGGCGGCGCCCCGGAGCCCAGCGGGTCGTCCAGCCCGAGGGCCGTGGCGATCATCCCGTCCACCGTGAGCAGGTGCCCGATCACCCCCGCGACCGTGGTGCGGTGCGTGCGCCGGCGTTCCTCCTCGAACCACTTCAGCCGCACCGGGGTGTGCCACTCCGAGTCGCCGAAGTCCCGCAGCAGCGCGTCGAGCCGCGCGGTCTCGGTGTCGTACGGGTTCGCCCACACCGGTACGGGGATGCGCGCCGGGCGCTTGCCCAGGCAGTCCTCCAGCACCCGCGAACGCAGCAGCGGCTTGAGGTCGAGGCTCTCCTCCGGGTGCAGCAGCCCCACCGCGTCGCGCAGCCGCAGCGCCTCCTCGGCGCAGGGCGCGCATTCGGTGAGGTGGTCCTCGACGGCCTGGGTCTCCTCCGCGGAGCAGGCGGCGAGCGCCCACGCGCCGAGCAGGGACTTCAGCACGGCGTGCGAGGGCGGTGCGGGCGGCAGGGTCTCGGGGGCGTGCAGGTCGTCACCGGCCGTGCGGGGACCCGGTATCCGTGCGCGCCCGCCCGCATGCCGCTCGTACGCGTCGTCGGGGGTGTCTTCGGGGGGTCCGGTCATCGGGGCGTTCCGTATCCGCGTGGGCCGTATCCGGGCGGGGCGGTGTCCTCCCGGGGGAGGACGTTGGCGGTCGACAGCAGCTGGAGCCCCAGGCGCAGCCTGCGCCGCGCCTCGTCCTCGCTGATCTGGAGGTCGGCGGCGGCCTGGCGGTAGTCGCGGCGCTTGAAGTACGCCAGTTCCAGGGCGGCCCGCAGCGGTGCGGGCATGGAGGTGACGATGTAGTCCGCGCGGGCGGCCGCGTTGGCGCTGCGCACCTTCTGTTCGAGTTCCTCGCGCGAGCCCCGGCCCAGCTCGGCCTGGCGCAGCCGGGCCACGGCCTGGCCCTGGGTGATCCTGGCGACCCAGGAGCGCATGGAGCCCTGCTTGGGGTCGTAGGCGTCCGGGTTCTCCCAGATGTAGCCGAAGACCTCGCGGGTGACACGGTCGGCGGCCTTCTCGTCGCCGAGGACCCGGTGGGCCAGGCTGTGGACCAGCGAGGCGAAGCGGTCGTAGAGCTCTCCCAGTGCGGCGGCCTCGCCGCGGGCGAGACGCTGCTGCATGCGACGGTCCCAGCGCGGTGGAACGTCCTTCGTCATCATGCCTCCAGCCGTGTGTCGACCCGTCAAATGTAGTGCGCACCGGAGGGAACGCGCCGGTTTTGCGAGAACCTCCCCCCGGAAGCGGGACCTCCGTGCTAGGCCGCGCCTTGGCACACCCGTACGCGCCCCGGCGCGCTCCCCGTGCGCGGGTTCGATGCGGCCACCTCCTTGACCGCTTCGCTTAACGCGCAGGCCACGTAGGCCTTACGCTCCTGCCTGTCTTGATCTGAACCCCGACCACAGCCCCAACGCACACGTGAAGGCGGAACGCCGAACATGGACAGCGCAGAGTACGAGCGCAAGATCGCCGCCCGATTCGCCACCTTCGACCAGGACGGGTCCGGCTATATCGACCGGGAGGACTTCAGCACGGCGGCGAAGGCCGTGCTGGCCGAATTCGGTACGGCCGCACGCTCGGAGAAGGGCCAGGCCGTCTTCAACGGCGCCGAGGCGTTCTGGCAGGGAATGGCCGGGATCGCCGACGTGGCCGGCAACCAGCGCGTCTCCCGCGACGAGTTCGTCACCGGTGCGGCGAAGCGGCTGCGGGACAACCCGGAGCGGTTCGCCGAGATCGCCCGCCCGTTCCTGCACGCCGTGATCGCGGTCGCGGACGAGGACGGCGCGGGCCCGACCCCCTTGGCGGCGGCCCGCGTGCTGCGCGTCCTCGGCACCGACCCGGCGCTGGCCGCCCAGGTGGCGGCGGCCCTGGACCCGGACGGCGACGGCCGCATCTCGGAGGAAGAGATCCTGAAGGCCTTCGCCGGCTACTGCGGCGTCGACCCCGACGCCTGAGCCCGCCCGGCACCCGCCCGGGGCCTTGGGCCGTGTCCGGCCCCGGGCACTGTCCGAGCGCGCTGATAGCGTTCCGCGACCAGCCGGAACGATCACGGGAGGCGGCTCGGCATGCAGGACGTACGAGAAGTGGAACGGCACGCGGTGGGGGAGGAGCGGACGGCCCAGGCCCTCCAGGACGTCGTCCTGCTGACGTGGATGCACCACGGCCGCCTGGAATCCGACCCCTCCCCCGAGCGGTTGCGGAGCCTGTCCGGGGAGCTCCTCGACCACGTCGCCGCCCGCACCACCGAGGGCGGCCGGCTCGGCGAGGAGGCCCGCACCGCCCTGCACACCGCCGCGCAGTGCGCCCTCGGCGCCCTCTCCGTCGGCTGCTTCCCGAACGGCGACCAGGAGGTCCCGCTCCCGCTGATCGGCGAGACGCTCAGCAGCGAGGACCTCGACTTCCGGAGCTCCGTCACCTCGGCCCCCGACGCCCGGACCTGGCTCGACGCCTTCGAGACCAGCGTGGTCAGCGGCCTGGTGTGGGACTGGGGCAAGGCCGTCGGCCTGGTGCTGCGCAGCGACTACGCGCGCGCCGTCCGCGACGGGGTGCCGTACTCGCCCCACACCTCGCACTCGGAGCCCGCGGACCTCGCCGCGATGGACGCCCTGTGCGGCTACCTCACCGAGAGCACCAGTCACCTGCCCAGCGGCTGGCCGACCGTGCCCCTGTGCAAGCCGGACGCCGCCACGCGGGCCGCGGCGGCCGCCGGGCTGGACGCCGCCGGACCGCTCACCGCGGACCAGCGGCTGCTGCGCGTACTCCTCGACGACGACCGGACGGCCTTCGAGACGGCCCTCGCGGACCGCCTCACCGCCCACCGCGAGAGCGCGGCGGCCGAGGCCGATCCGGCGCCCCGGACCCTGCTGCCGCTGGGCCCGCTGGCCCTGGCCGCCCTCGCCGTCCAGACGCACCGGTGGGAGCCCGGCGTCCGCTCCGGCTACCTGCCGCCCGAGCTGCTGGGCTCCACCGACGCGATGGCCCTGGCCGACCGCACCCAGGTGAACCGGCTGGGCGGCTGGGTCGCCGCCGGCTAGGGGTGTCCGGCGGCGGATCAGGGGCGGCTCGGCCATGATCCGCCGGACACCCCCTGGTCGCACCCGGGGCACGCCCGCGGGCGTGCCCCGGCACGGCGCGGGCTACGCGAAGACGACGGTGCGCGAGCCGTTGAGCAGCACCCGGTGCTCGCTGTGCCACTTCACGGCCCGTGCCAGCGCCTGGCACTCCACGTCGCGCCCGATGGCGACCAGCTGGTCCGGGGTGACCTCGTGGCCGACCCGCTCGACCTCCTGCTCGATGATCGGGCCCTCGTCGAGGTCAGCCGTCACGTAGTGGGCGGTGGCGCCGATCAGCTTCACACCGCGCGCGTGCGCCTGGTGGTACGGCTTCGCGCCCTTGAAGCTCGGCAGGAAGGAGTGGTGGATGTTGATGATCCGCCCGCTCAGCTCCTTGCACAGGGTGTCCGACAGCACCTGCATGTACCGGGCGAGCACCACCAGCTCGACGTTCTGCTCGCGCACCAGCTCCAGCAGCCGCGCCTCCGCGTCCGCCTTGGTCTCCTTGGTGACCGGGATGTGCACGAACGGGATGTCGTAGGTGCCGACCAGCTCGGCGAAGTCGGTGTGGTTCGAGACCACCGCCGCGATCTCCACGGGCAGCGCGCCGATCCGGGAGCGGAACAGCAGGTCGTTCAGGCAGTGCCCGAACTTCGACACCATCAGCACGATCCGCATCCGCTCGTCCGAGCGGTGGATCTGCCAGTCCATCCGGAAGGAGTCCCCGATCGCGGCGAAGCTCGCGCGCAGCTTCTCCAGCGTCACCGCGGCCTCGGCCTCGAAGTGCACCCGCATGAAGAAGAGTCCGGTCTCCCGGTCTCCGAACTGCTGGCTGTCCACGATGTTGCAGCCGGTCATGAAGAGGTAGCTCGACACGGCGTGGACGATGCCCTGCTTGTCGGGGCAGGAGACGGTCAGGACGTACTGGGCCTGGGCCGGAGCTGCGGCCTTGGGCTGTGGGTGTGCGCTCATGACGGCACAGCCTTTCACACCACGCGGGTCAGCGTTTTCAGCACGTCGACCGAGCTCGGCCGCTCGTCCGGGTCCTCCCCGTCCGCCACCGACATCCGTACGTGCGCCTCGCGCGCCGCCCGGACGGCGTCGGGCCAGTCCTGGTGCCCGAGGTACGCGGCCACGGGCGCGTCGGGGCCGACCTGGTGCAGGATCCGCAGCACGCGCAGCACGGCGTGGTCGACGAGGGCCGCTTCCTGGGCGTCGCGGAAGATCGTGCCGATGTACTTGTCGGCGGACCAGCTGTCGAGCCAGGTGTCCTCGACGAGCCGGTACACGGCGTCGGTGACGTCGCCGTACCCTTCGGCGCCCGCCAGCCAGACCTCCTGCTGGAAGACCGGGTCGGAAAGCATGTGCAGCGCCGAGCGCACGTTGCCGCGCCAGCGCCACCACGGCATGTCGTTGAGGGGCATGCCGCCCATGGTGGAGGAGCGGCCGCCGCGGCGGGAAGAGTTCTTCGAACCTTGGGCGAATGTCACGCTTTCGATCGTACGTTCCCCCGTGGTGCGATCTTGAAGCACCTGCGGGTGACCCGGCCCCCGCAATTCACCTGGGCGTCACCGTTTGTTGTGTCCATCTCATCGCCGAGTTACCCGCGGGGCGGAAGGGTCGGTGGACATGACCAATCACCGACGCGCAACTCCCCTGTCCCGCCTGCTCATTGCCACGGCGACAGGCGCGTGTCTCATCACCGCGTGCGGGGTGGTCCCCGGTGGCTCGGGGGGCTCCGGGGACACCCTCACGGTCATGACCTTCGCACCCATGGAAACCAAGGCGACCAACATGCCCGGTATGCCCGGCATGGCCAAGGCGTACGAGCGCTGGGTGAACGCCAACGGCGGCATAAAGGGCCGCAAACTGCGCGTCATCACCTGCAACGAGAAGAACACCCCCACCGGCGCCGCCGACTGCGCCCGCAAGGCCATCACCGAGAAGGCCGCGGCGGTCGTCGGCTCCTACAGCCAGCACGGGCGCGCCTTCATGGCCCCGCTGGAGGCCGAGGGGATCCCGTTCATCGGCGGCTACGGGGTGTCCCCGGAGGAGTTCCAGAGCACCCTGTCCTACCCCGTCAACGGCGGCCAGCCCGCACTGCTCGCCGGAGCCGGCCACCAGCTCGGCAAGGCCTGCTCCCAGGTCTCCCTGGTCCGCCCGGACACCCTCGCGGGCGACACCATGCCGGTCCTGCTCAACGCGGGCCTCAAGGCCAACGGCATGCCGGAGGCCTCCGACATCCGCGCCGCCGAGGACTCCGCCGACTTCAAGCCGCAGGCCCGCGAGGCGCTGAGCGGCGCCCCCTCCGCCGCCCCCGGCAGCACCCCGGCCACGACCCCCGCGACCACCACCCCGGCCACCACCCCGCCGACCGCGCCCGCCGCCAAGGACCCGAAGGCGGCGAAGACCCCGGCCGCCGACCCGGCGAAGGACGCCCCCAAGGAGCCCGGCAAGGACCGGAGCTGCGTGACGGCCGTCCTCGGCGAGCGCACCGAGATCTTCTTCGACGCCTTCCGCCGCGTCGACAACCAGCGCAGGACGCAGATCTCCTCCGTCCTCGGCAGCATCAGCCAGGCCCTCGTCGACCGCACCGGCGGCAAGGAGAGCCCCTTCGAGGGCGCCTACGTCACCAGCTGGTACCCCGTGTCGACCGACCCGCTGTGGGCGCCGATGCGCAAGGTGATCAGCGAGCAGGCCTTCGGCGACGACCACGTGGACCCCGACGACAGCGGGGCCCAGACCACCTGGATCGCGTACAGCGTCCTCAACCAGATCGTCCAGCGGTTCGAGAGCGACGAGGAGATCACCGGCCGCAAGCTGACCCGCGCCCTCAACCAGTCCCCTGGCGTCCAGACCGGCAACCTCACCCCCGAGCTCAGCTGGCGCTACCAGGACATGCGCGCCGTGGCCGGGTTCCCGCGCCTGGTCAACGGCCGGGTCAGCTTCCAGACCGTGCAGTCCGGCCGGCTCGTCGCCCAGGTCGGCGAGCAGAATCTCGACATGACCCCGACCCTGGAGCAGGCCCCCCGCTCGGCCTGACCGCCCGGGCGGGGCGGCCCGGCGTCACAGCTGGGTCTTGTCCCGCTTCGTGAGGCCGTACTTGGCGGCGATCGTGTTCCACATGGTCGCCGCCGACTCCTTCGCCCTGGTGGCCTCGGCGCTGGACCTGTTGCCGTCCTGCGCGTCGTCCGTCACCTTGGCCTTGCCGTCCCGGTCGTCCTTGTCGTCCTTGTCGTCCTTGCAGGCGCCCTTGTCGCGGCTCACGTCGTCCGCCCAGGCCGCGTAGCTGTTGTCGGCGTCCGCGGACGCCTTCCAGGCCTTGGTCAGCGCGGCCGACAGACGGGCGTTGTTCGGGAGCAGGTCGATCTTGAGCTCCTGGAGCCGGGTGACCAGCCCCTCGCGCTGCCGGGCGGCCTCGCGCAGGTCCTGGGCCGCCTGGCCCAGGTTCCTGCAGTCCTTGATGTCGTCCACGGCCTTGATCACCGTGGTCCGGCTGTCGCTGGCGTCCGCGAGCAGCTTGTCGAGCTGGACGGCCTGCGGGCGGGCCGGGTCCACCGCCTCCCCGCCGGGTGCCGCACCCGAATTGGCGGAACCGCTGGCGGCGGGGGCCACCGCGCCCGGGTCGGTGTTCTGCGCCTTGCCGTCGCTGAGCATGGCGCCCACCCCGAGCCCGGCCACGACCAGCCCGAAGACGGCCGCCGCGATGACGGCGGGCGGGATCCGGCGCGCGGGCGCCGGCGGCGGGGGCGCGTACTGCTGGGCCTGCTGCGGCGGCTGGGGCTGCTGGGCGGGGTGCGGCTGCCGGGCGGACCGGCGGGGCCCGTACTGCTGCGGCGGCGGGGTCCGGCGGGGGCCCGGGTCCTGGACCGGCGGCAGCTGCTGGGTGTGCCCGGCGGCACCGGCGTCGCCGTCGGCCCGGAACAGCGCGTCGAAGCCCTCGGCGGCACCCGCCGCCGGGGCCGCACCGCCGGGGACGGGCGGGATGTACTGCGTCGCCGCCTCGGCCGCGGCGGCCGGGACCTGGGCCATGTGCTGCGTGGCCTGCTCGTGCAGACCGGCGGCCGCGACGGGCGGGATGTACTGGGTCGCCGCGTCGTCGGCGCCCGCCGGGACCGGGGCGATGTACTGGGTCGCCTGCTCGTACGGGGCCGCCTGGACCTGCGGGACGTACTGGGTCGCCTGCTCGTGGAGCTCCCCCGGACCCGCCGGGACCGGGGCGATGTACTGGGTCGCCTGCTCGTGCGCGGCCGCCGGGACCTGCGGGACGTACTGGGTCGCCTGCTCGTGCGCGGCCGCTTGGACCTGCGGGACGTACTGGGTCGCCTGCTCGTGCTCCGCCGCCCGCACCGGCGGGATGTACTGCGTCGCCGCGTCCGGCAGCGGCGGGTAGCCGTAGCCGTGCGGGTCCCCCGGCCCCTCGAAGCCGGGGCCGACCACGTGGCCGGCCGGCGGCGGATACCCGTACGCGGGCTGCCCGGACTGCGGCGGCGGCTCGTACGCGGAGTCGTACGGACCGGAGTACTCCTGCCCCGCCTGCGGGTCCTGCCCGGGCGGGAAACCGTACGACGGCGGCGTGCCCCAGGCCTCCCCGGCCTGCGGCCCGGGCTGCTGCGGGTAGCCGGGAGCCGGCGCCGGCTGTGCCTGATGCGGCGTCCCGGGCTGGGGGACGCCCCCTTGTCCGTTCTCCGTCACCGGGACTCCTTCTGCCTTCTCCGACTCGTCCGAATGCACGGAACGTCGGATCACGCTACCCGGTCACGCCGTGATCACGTCAGGCCGCCCGAACCTCCAGCCTCGCCCCGAACTCCCTCACCGCCGGTTCCTCCCGGAACGGCTCCAGCCGCGCCCGGAAGTCGTCCAGGTACTCCGCGCCCCGCCGCGAGCGCAGCGAACCCAGCAGCTCGGCGGCGTTCGTCGCCGTCTGGCAGGCCTGCTCCACCTCCCGCTGCTGCACCTGCGACGCCGCCAGCAGCAGCAGCCCGATGGCCCGGCGGCGCGCCTTCGCCGCCGGCAGGTGCCGCAGGGCCTCCTCGGCACGCCTGCCCGCCGCGTCGGCCTGCCCCAGGTCCCGGTGGCAGTGGGCCAGTTCGTCCGCCAGGTAGGCCTGGTCGAAGTGCCGGATCCACACCGGGTCGTCCCCCGACTCCGGCTCGGCCCGCTCCAGCGCCGTCACCGCCCGCCCCGACAGCACCCCCGCGGCCCGGGCGTCCCCGAGCAGCGCGTGCCCGCGCGCCTCGGCGGCGTAGAACATCGCCTCCACCCGCGGAGTGACCTGCCCGCGCGTGCCCTCCTGCGCGGCCCGGGCCAGCTGCGCGATCTCCCTCGGGTTCCCGAGCTCGGCGGCGAGGTGGCTCATCGACGCGGCCAGTACGTAGCCCCCGTACGCCCGGTCGCCCGCCGCCTGCGCCATCCGCAGGGCCTGGATGTAGTACCGCTGGGCCAGACCCGGCTGACCGGTGTCGACCGCCATGTACCCGGCGAGTTCCGTGAGCCGGGCCACCGCCGCGAACAGCGCCCGCCCGACCGGCTCCCGGTACGAGCCCGCGATCAGCCCCGACACCACGGAGTTCAGGTAGTGCACCACCACCGGCCGCACGTGCCCGCTGCCGAACCGGTGGTCGAGTTCGGTCAGGGCCTCGGTGGTCGCCCGCACCGCCTCCACGTCCGACATCCCGACGCGCGCGCCGCCGCTGCGCGCCACCTGCGGGTCGGCGCCGGTGATCAGCCAGTCCCGGCTCGGCTCGACCAGGGCGGAGGCCGCCACGCTCGACCCGGACAGGAAGTCGCGGCGCCCCACGTCGCTGCGCCACAGCTCGCAGACCTGCTCGATGGCTCCGATGACGGTCGGGGAGAACTGCAGGCCCACGCCGGAGGCGAGGTTCTTCCCGTTGGCCATGCCGATCTCGTCGATGGTGACGGTCCGGCCCAGTTTGCGGCCGAGGGCCTCGGCGATGATCCCCGGCGCCCGGCCGCGCGGCTGCTGGCCGCGCAGCCAGCGGGCCACCGAGGTCTTGTCGTAGCGGAGGTCGAGGCCGTGCTCGGCCCCGCACATGTTGACGCGCCGTGCGAGCCCGGCGTTGGAGCACCCGGCTTCCTGGATGAGCGCCTGCAACCGTTCGTTCGGCTGACGCGCTACGAGAGGCCTGGCTGCCATGAAAACCCCCAAAGGCCGCGGGTGATCGTTGGAATGATCAGTTCCCGCCTGAAGTGCCGAGAATCTTCCGCTCTGCGACGTGTCGTTACCCAACGACCGCGCCCCGGCCTCCCACGCGCCCCCGCCCATGCACCCGTGCGCCCCGTATGCAGGATCGATGCAGCGCCCACCGGCTGGTTTACGCCCGTAACCCGCCGTGACCCGCGCAGTTGTGATGGGCGTGGAAGAGACCATCACAGTCACGGAAGCCGCGCCCATCCCCCAGCAGCGCGGGGATCAGCTGCTGGACCATGCCGTGCGGTACGTGGAAGAACGGCACTGGGACGTCTTCGCCGGCACGTGGCTGGAGCCCGGCGACGGCCGGGAGGTGTGCTCCTGCGGAGCGGCGGACTGCCCCGCGCCCGGCGCGCACCCGGCGGTCAAGGACTGGCAGTCGCTGGCCTCGGGCAGCGCGGTGGGCGTGCGGCGGATCTGGGGCAAGCACCCCGGCGCCTCGATCCTGATGCCGACGGGCCGTACCTTCGACGCCCTCGACGTACCGGAATCCGCCGGGTTCCTGGCCCTGGCGCGGCTGGAGCGCACCGAACGCACGCTGGGGCCGGTCGCGCTGACCCCCGACCACCGGATGCTGTTCTTCGTCCTGCCGGGCGCCGGGGCGAAGGTGCCGGACCTGGTGCGCAAGCTGGGCTGGCTGCCGCACGCCATCGACCTCGTCACGCGGGGCGAGGGCCAGTACGTGGCCGCCCCGCCGACCCGCTTCGGCGGCAAGGGTCCGGTGCAGTGGGCCCGCAAGCCCACGCCGGCGAACCGCTGGCTGCCGGACACCGAGGAGCTCATCGACGCCCTCGCGTACGCCTGCGGCAGCGAGGCGGCCGCGGCCCGGAGCCGCCGCAAGGCGTGACCTGCGGATTCTCCGTCCGCGGCCGCTGACGGATGTGTCCGCAAGTTCATGACATTCGTAACTGCTGCCGCCTCCTCCCTTCCTCCTATTGTGAGGAAAGTACGACCACGGGGAACAGGACGAGAGGCAGGCGCATGCCGGACCAGGGTTATGCGGCGGGCGGTACGGGCGGTACGGGTGGGGGCGCGCGACCCGCGCAGCCCGTGGCCGCCGTACGGGTAGAGGGACTGTGGAAGCGGTTCGGCGAGCAAGTGGCCGTCGGGGGAATCGACCTGGAGCTGCCGGCCGGCCGCTTCGTCGGACTCGTCGGACCGAACGGCGCCGGGAAGACGACCACGCTGTCCATGGTGACCGGGCTGCTGCGCCCGGACATGGGCCGGGTGATCGTCGCCGGGCACGACGTGTGGACCGACCCGGTCGAGGTGAAGTCCCGCATCGGCGTCCTGCCCGAGGGGCTGCGCATGTTCGAACGGCTCTCGGGCCGTGAACTCCTCGGCTACATGGGCCGGCTGCGCGGGCTGCCGGGCGAGGAGACCGACAAGCGGGCCACCCAGCTGCTGGACGTGCTGGACCTCGCGGGCTCCCAGCACAAGCTGGTCGTCGACTACTCCACGGGCATGCGCAAGAAGATCGGCCTCGCCGCCGCCCTGCTGCACAACCCCGAAGTCCTCTTCCTGGACGAGCCGTTCGAAGGCGTGGACCCGGTGTCGGCGCAGACCATCCGCGGCGTGCTGGAGCGTTACACCGCCTCCGGCGCCACCGTCGTCTTCTCCTCCCACGTGATGGAGCTCGTCGAGTCGCTCTGCGACTGGGTGGCCGTCATGGCGGGCGGACAGATCCGCGCCGCCGGCCCGCTGGCCGACGTACGCGGCTCCGCGCCCTCCCTGCAGGCCGCCTTCCTCGAACTCGTCGGCGCCCGCGACCAGGCCGCCGGTGACTCCCTCGACTGGCTCGGCGGCGCACGATGACCGCCACCGCCACCGCCGCCAACACCACGGCCACCGGGGCGTCCGGGGCGTCCGTCACCTCGCTGTTCGTGCGGCTGAAGCTCTCCCTGATACGCAACGGCCTCAAGGGCTCCTCGAAGCGCAAGGCCGTCTGGATCACCAGCCTGGTGATCTCGCTGCTGTTCTCCCTGTTCGTCACCCTGTGCCTGGCCATGCTCCACGGCCACGTCCACGCCGGCACGGTGGTCGTCCTGCTCGGCGCGATCCTCGCGCTCAGCTGGACCGTGATGCCGCTCTTCTTCCCCACCGGGGACGAGACGCTCGACCCGAGCCGGCTGGTGATGCTGCCGCTGCGCCCGCGTCCGCTCGTACGGGCCCTGCTGGCCTCCTCGCTGATCGGCACCGGCCCGCTGTTCACGCTGTGCATCGCCGCCGGCTCGGTGGCCGCGGTCGTGCACGGCCCGGCCGGCATCACCGCGGCCGTGCTCGGCGCCCCCCTCCTGCTGCTGGGCTGCGTGGCGCTCGCCCGCGCCGTCGCCACGGCGAACGTACGGCTGCTGTCCAGCCGCAAGGGACGCGACCTCGCGGTGCTCAGCGGCCTGCTGATCGCGATCGGCGCCCAGTTCGTCAACTTCGCCAGCCAGAGCCTGTTCAAGCAGGGCGGCCTGGCCGCGCTGGAGCCGGTCGAGGCGGTCGTGCGCTGGCTGCCGCCGGCGACGGCCGTCGGGATGGTGGACTCCGCGAGCAGGGGCTCGTACGGCGTGGCCGCCGCGCAGCTCGCGCTGACCCTGGCGGCCCTGGTGGCCCTCCTGTGGTTCTGGGAGCGCAGCCTGACCAGCCTGATGGTCACCCCCGACGGTTCGACCCTCGCGGCCGCGAAGCCGGAGAAGGACCGGAACGGCGCGGGCGGCTTCTGGTCGCTGCTCCCCGGCGGGCGCACCGGCGCGGTCATGCAGCGCACCCTGCGCTACGCCGTCCGCGACCCGAAGACGAAGTCCGCGTGGGTGTCGGCGCTGGCGGTCGGCGCGATCGTGCCCGTCTTCAACGCCCTCCAGGGAACGGGCTCGGTCTACCTGGCCTGCTTCGGCGCGGGGATGCTCGGCCTCCAGATGTACAACCAGTTCGGGCAGGACACCTCCGCGTTCTGGATGGTCGCCCAGACCATCTCCACGCCGGCCGACGCGTACGGGGAACTGCGCGCCCGGGCGGGCGCGCTGGCCCTGGTCACCGTCCCGTACACGATCCTGGTCACGGTGGCCACCGCCGCCCTGGTGGGCGACTGGGCCAGCCTCCCGGCCGCCCTGGGCCTGGGGCTGGCCCTGCTGGGGTCGATGCTGTGCACGGGCGCGCTGGCCTCGGCGCACTTCGCGTACTCCATCCCGACGGAGGGCGCGTTCAAGAACGTCGCCCCGGGCCAGGCGGGCCTGGCCTGGATGGGCCTCGCCGGCGGCATGGTGTCGTCCGCGGTGATCTGCTCCCCGGTGATCGCCCTGACGGTGTACATCAGCCTGGCGGACGACCCGGGCGTCCTGGGCCTGCTGGCCCTCCCGATCGGCGTCGCGTGGGGCGTCCTCGCCACCTGGGCGGGCCTGCGCCTGGCGGCCCCGGCGGTCGCCCGGAAGCTCCCGGAGATCCTGGCGGCGGTCAGCAAGGGCTGACCCGCCTCCACGCCGCCGCGGGGGGGGGGGGGGGGGGGGGGGGGGGGGACCCCCCCCCCCCCCCCCCCCCCGCGGCCGTTCCGGGCCCTGACGGCCCCCCGCGAAGGCGGCGAGGGCCCGGGCGGTGTCCCCGGGCAGACGGGCCGAAGCCGCCGGCGGCAGGGCGGTACGCAGCCCGCGTGGACGGCGGTCGCCCCTACGACACGGCGACTCCCTCCAGGAAGGGCTCCAGGGCGGCGCGGAGGGCGGCCGGCTGGTCGTAGTGGACGTAGTGCCCGGCGTCCGGGATCTCGGCGTACTGGCCGGCCGGGAGGACGCGGACCATCTCCTGGGCCTCCGCCCGGCCCAGCTCGCCGTCCAGGCCGCGCACGACGAGGGTGGGGCAGCGGACCTGGGCCAGTTCCTCCCAGTGCGCGTCGTGCACCCAGGTCTCGCGGACGGTCAGCATCTGGCTGCGGGAGAAGAGCGGGCGCCAGCCGTCCGGCGCCTCGTGCATCACCTCGGCGAAGAAGGCGCCCCGGCCGGGGTCGGGGCGCTCCACGCGGGGGTCGTCCTCGCCGAACCAGCGGCGGGCGGCGTCCTGCGTGGGGAAGGGCAGCGGCCAGCGGCCGAACCACTCCTGCCACTCCTGCTGCGAGGCCTCGCCCAGCGCGGAGGCCCGCATGTCGCAGATGACCAGGGCCTGGACCAGCTCGGGGCGGCGGGCGGCGAGCTGCCAGCCGGTGAGGGCGCCCATGGAGTGGCCGATCAGCACGACGGGGCCGAGGCCGAGCTGCTCGATGACGGCCTCGGCGTCGGCGACGAAGGCCTCGCGGCCCAGGGGCGCGGGCCGGGCGGCGTCCGGGCCGGGGGCGGGCACCGAGGCCGGGGCGTGTCCGGTCGCGGGGTGGCTGCTGTGGCCGTGCCCGCGCTGGTCGAGGGCGATGACGCGGTGGTGCTCGCCCAGCCAGCGCGCGGTGCCGGCCCAGTGGAGGGCGCGGCCCATCAGGCCGTGCAGTAACAGGACGGCCGGTTTCCGGGGCTCCGCGGGCGGCTCCCGGAACTCCCAGGCGGCCAGGCGTACGCCGTCGGCACCTGTGACATCGATGCGCTGTACCACCGGAGATGCACCCCCTTCGCTCCCGGCCAGACTATCGAACCCGCATTCGAAAACGGGCGTCTCGCCGGCAACACCGCTCTTTCGAGTGACCTTGCTCAAGGATTGGCCGCCGCTGCCGATGGAGATCCTTTCAACAGGGAGGCGGGCCGCTCGGGGAAGACGGTCCGAAGGGGATGACCTTGAGAGCTCGGGGCTCCAGGTCAGCAAGGGGAGGATCGGTCCCGGGGCCCTTGGGGGCCGGGGCCGCCCCTCTTCCCCCCCCCCCCCTCCCGCCTGGGGCAAAACCCCCCACCCCCCCCCGAACCCCCCCCCACCACCCCCCCGGGGTCCCCCCGGTGTGTCCCCCTGGCGCGTC
>NZ_JBWKEE010000012.1:0-235970 GCF_056435605.1 Streptomyces sp. NPDC043896 | reverse complement strand
CTCCGGAGGGCGAGGGTTTGGAACCCAAAAAGACCGCGGTTCGTTCGAGACCCCCCCCCGGGACCCTTTGGGGGGGGGGGGGTCGGGGGGCGGGGGCCCCCCCGGACCCCCCTCGGACTTCCGGGCGGTGTGACACGGGAACGTCACACTTCCAGTCGCACCGCCCGGATCACGAAGTACGCGGCACCGCACCGCTCGCGGTTCCCGTCACTTGCAGAACCCCTGCGAAAACCCCCACGTAGTACCAGCGGTCACCCCCGCACTACCCGCAGTACACGCAGTGCACATTCGCGTCGCCTCGGGCCGTCACCCCGGGTCGTGCAGCCAACGCAGTTTCCCAAATCCCGTGTCTCCAATCTTTATGCGGGTGCCCCTTTGAACCTTGGGAGTTAGGCACCATGACCCAGTCGTCTGTGGAGCCCAAGACCACCGCGGAAGAGGCCGGCGACGGCTCTCTGAACCCCGCCGGGCGTTCTTGGCTCGACCGTTACTTTCACATCACCCATAGAGGGTCGAACGTCGGCAATGAAATTCGTGGCGGCGTCACGACCTTCATGGCGATGGCGTACATCCTCCTGCTCAACCCGCTGATCCTCTCCGGCAAGGACGTCGCCGGAGACACCCTGAGCCAGAAGGCTCTCATCACGGCCACCGCCTTCGCGGCCGCCGTGACCACGCTCCTCATGGGCTTCGTCGGCAAGGTGCCGCTCGCCCTGGCGGCCGGACTCTCCGTCTCGGGTGTCCTCGCCTCGCAGGTCGCCCCGGCCATGACCTGGGGCCAGGCCATGGCGATGTGCGTCATGTACGGCGTCGTGATCTGTCTCCTGGTCGTCACCGGCCTCCGCGAGATGATCATGAACGCGATCCCGCTCGCGCTCAAGCACGCGATCACCATGGGCATCGGCATGTTCGTGGCCTTCATCGGTCTGGTGAAGTCCGGCTTCGTGCACGAGAACCCGGCTCCCGGTGGCGGCCCCGTCGTCCTCGGCCCGGCCGGTGAGCTGGCCGGCTGGCCCGTCGCGCTCTTCTGCGTCACGCTCCTGCTCATCTTCGCCCTGCAGGCCCGCAAGGTCCCCGGCGCGATCCTGATCGGCATCGTCGGCGGCACCGTCCTCGCGGTCATCCTGAACCTGATCGTGGACATCCCGGCCAAGGCCTGGGCCAGCGGCGCCCCGACCCTCGAGGGCTCCGCCGTCTCGATGCCCGATTTCTCGCTCTTCGGCATGGTCGAATTCGGCGGCTGGGGCGAGGTCGGCGCGATGACGGTCGGCATGATCGTCTTCACCCTGGTGCTCGCCGGCTTCTTCGACGCGATGGCGACCATCATCGGTGTCGGCACCGAGGCCAAGCTGGCCGACGACAAGGGCCGGATGCCCGGCCTGTCCAAGGCCCTGTTCATCGACGGCGCCGGCGGTGCGATCGGCGGTGTCGCGGGTGGCGGTGGCCAGACGGTGTTCGTCGAGTCGGCCACGGGTGTCGGCGAGGGCGCCCGCACGGGCCTCGCCTCCGTGGTGACCGGTCTGTTCTTCGCCGCGTGCATCTTCTTCACCCCGATCACCCAGATCGTTCCCGGTGAGGTCGCGGCGGCCGCCCTGGTGGTCATCGGCGCGATGATGATGCAGAACGCACGTCACGTGGACTGGGCGGACGCGGCCACCGCGGTGCCCGTCTTCCTCACCGTGGTGATCATGCCGTTCACCTACGCGATCACCCCCGGTGTCGCCGCCGGTGTCATCGCGCACGTCGTCATCAAGCTCGCCCAGGGCAAGGCCCGCGAGATCGGTGGCTTCATGTGGGCCCTGACCGCGATCTTCGTCGTGTTCTTCGCGCTCGAACCCATTGAGGGCTGGCTCGGCGTCCACTGAGCCGGACCCCACCCCCTGACCCTCCACGCATCCGATACTGGAAACCCACACCTCTCCGAGGAGGCCGAACATGCTGGACATCGCCGAGGAACTGAACCGGTGGGTCGAGCAGGGACGTGACTTCGCCGTCGCCACCGTCGTGGCGGTCGGCGGGAGCGCTCCCCGGCAGCCCGGGGCCGCACTCGCCGTCGACGGCGAGGGCACGGCCATCGGATCGGTTTCCGGCGGATGCGTGGAGGGCGCGGTGTACGAACTGTGCCGGCAGGCGATCGAGGACGGCGAGACCGTCCGGGAGCGCTTCGGGTACAGCGACGACGACGCCTTCGCCGTGGGCCTGACCTGCGGCGGCATCATCGACATCCTGGTCACCCCGGTCCCCGTGGGCTCTCCCCTGCGGGCGGTGCTCGCCACGGCGCTGCGCGCCGCCGCCCGGGGCGAGGCCGCCACGGTGGCCAGGATCGCCGAAGGCCCGGCCGAGCTGATGGGCCGCGCCCTGCTCGTCGGTCCCGAAGGCTCCTTCGAGGGCGGTTTCGGCGGCCACCCCGAGCTGGACCGCACCATCGCCGAGGAAGCCCGCGCCATGCTGGACGCCGGCAAGACCGGCGTGCTGGAGATCGGCGCGGACGGCCGGCTCTGCGGAGAGCCGCTCAAGGTCCTGGTCGAGTCCAGCGTCCCGCCCCCGCGGATGATCGTCTTCGGTGCCATCGACTTCGCCTCCGCCCTGGTGCGGATCGGCAAGTTCCTCGGCTACCACGTGACGCTGTGCGACGCGCGGCCCGTCTTCGCCACGAAGAAGCGCTTCCCCGAGGCGGACGAGATCGTGGTCGACTGGCCGCACCGCTACCTGGAGACCGCCCGGGTGGACGGCCGGACCGTGCTCTGCGTCCTCACCCACGACGCCAAGTTCGACGTACCGCTCCTCGAACTGGCCCTCAAGCTCCCCGTCGCCTACGTCGGCGCCATGGGCTCCCGCCGCACCCACGAGGACCGCAACGAGCGGCTCCGCGAAGTCGGTGTGACCGAGCTCGAACTGGCCCGCCTGCGCTCCCCGATCGGCCTCGATCTCGGCGCCCGCTCCCCGGAGGAGACCGCGCTGTCGATAGCCGCCGAGATCGTCGCGAACCGCCGCGGCGGCAGCGGGGCCGCGCTGACCGGCGCGCACATCCCGATCCACCACGACACCTCGAACACGGTGATCGGCAGGATCGGTTCGGTCGCCTGAAGGGGCACCCCGTGACGTGACAGAAGGCGCACCCCTCCCGGGGGTTGCGCCTTCTTCTCGTCCCGCCTATTTTACCGGCCGGTAACAGCGCTTCCCCGTATCGGAGTTGAGCGGATGTCCCGGACCGGCCGTACCCCAGCACGCACCCTCCGCCTGACCTGCGCCCTGGCGCTGGCGGGCCTCGCGGCCGCACTCGGCCCCGCGTCCCGGGCGGCCACGCCCCCGGAGGGGGGCCTGCGCGAGGTGCTCTTCGTCGGCAACAACTGGGAGGGCACCGCCGACGTCCTCGCCTCCACCGGCGACCTCGACCGCATCGGCCGGATCAACGTCGTGCCCGACAAGGAGGAACGCCTCCGCGAGATCTACCTCAACCCCGTCAAGCTCGGCTTCTTCCTCGGCGTCCGCGCCACGGCGGGCGAGGGCCACGACCAGTTCGTGGACGACATGTACACCACCCCCGACGGCTCCGCCGTCGTCGTCTCCCGCCCCAGCTTCGCCGACGTCGTCTCCATCGACGTCCGCTCCGGACGGATCAACTGGCGCTTCCCGGTGGCCGGGTACCGCTCCGACCACATGGCCGTCTCGCCCGACGGGACCCACGTCGCCGTCTCCGCCTCCACCGCGAACACCGTCCACGTCCTCGACATCGCCACCGGCCGGCAGACCGGATCCTTCGCCACCGGCGACAAGCCCCACGAGAACACCTTCACCCGGGACGGCCGCCACCTCTGGAACAGCTCGATCGGCGACGTCACCTCCGCCCTCGACGCCTCCTGGCTGGACTGGACGAAGGGCGACCGGAAGATCACCGTCGTCGACACCGAGACCTTCCGCACCGTCCGCGTCATCGACATGCGCGAACGCCTCGACGCCTTCGGCCGGAGCGACCTCTCCGACGCCGTGCGCCCGGTCTCCTTCAGCCCCGACGAGTCGAAGCTCTACTTCCAGGTCTCCTTCTTCAACGGGTTCCTGGAGTACGACGTGGCCTCCGACCGGATCACCCGCGTCAAGACCCTCCCGGCCAACCCCGCCACCCCCGCCGACCGCACCAAGTGGGTCAACGACTCCCGCCACCACGGCATGTCGATGAGCCCCGACGGCGGCAAGCTCTGCATCGCGGGCACCATGGACGACTACGCCACCGTCGTCGACCGCGCCACCCTCGCCGAAGGCCCGCTCGTCCCCGCCGACAAGCCCTACTGGGCCACCGTCAACGGCGACGGCACCGCGTGCGTCATCTCCGAGAGCGGATCCGACCGGGTCACCGCCATCGACTTCGCCACCGGCACCAAGCGCGTCTCCGTCCCCGTCGGCGACCACCCCCAGCGAGTCCGAATCGGCCACGTCCCGGCCGGCTGGACCGGCCCCGGGACCCGCTGACGACAAGCCCGGGAACCGGCCGGACCCGCCAGCGGGACCGGCCGGACGGGCAGATCCGGCCAATATGGTGTGAGCGGTCCGCGATGACCGATTAGTCTCCCGATCATGGTGGACATCCGCGAGGTACCCGAGGCCGACATCGACCGCGCCCAGGAGCTCGCCTACCTGGTCTTCCACGACCGCCCGGAACCGGAGACACGCGAACGCCACCACTCCCTGCTCTCCCGCTGCTCCCGCCTCGGCGCCTACGACGGCGACGCGCTCGTCGGCTTCATGGCCGCCCACCCCTTCCACCTCTCCGTCCCCGGCGGCGCCGACCTCCCCTGCCCCGGCCTCACCTTCGTCTCCGTCGCCCCCACCCACCGCCGCCGGGGCGTCCTCACCGCCCTGATGGACGAACAGCTGCGCCGCGCCGGGGCCGACGGCAGCCCGCTCGCCGTCCTGTGGGCCTCCGAGGCCGCCATCTACGGCCGCTTCGGCTACGGTCCCGCCACCCAGGGCGCCACCATCGAGATCGACTCCACCCGGCCGCTCGCCCTCCGCGTCGACCCCGACCCGCGCCCCCTGCGCCTGGTCGGCCCCGACGAGGCCCTCACCGTCATCGGGCCCCTCCACGAAGCCGCCCGCCGGACCCGGGCCGGGCGTCCGACCCGGAGCGCGGCGCGCTGGACCGAGGAGTGGCTCTGCGAACAGGACGAGGAGGACGAGGAGCTCGGCCCGCCCCGCATCATCGCCCTCGGCGAGCCCGGCGAACCGGTCGCCGGCTACGTCCTCTACCGCACCAAGCACGAGGACGACGGCGCGCCCGCCCGCGGCCCCGGCCTCGTCCGCGTCGACGAACTCGAAGCCGGGACCCCGGCGGTGGCCGCCGCGCTGTGGCAGTGCGTGGCCTCCCTCGACCTGACCGGCAAGGTGTCCGCGTGGGGCCGGCCCCTCGACGACCCGCTCCTGCACTTCGCCGCCGACCGGGACCAGGTCAAGGTCACCGCCCAGTACCCGGCGCTGTGGCTGCGGCTGGTCGACGTACGGGCCGCCCTGACCGCGCGGTCGTGGGCCGCGCCCGTGGAACTCGTACTGGAACTGTCCGACGCACGGCTGCCCGCGAACGCCGGGCGGTACCGGCTCAAGGCCGGGCCGGACGGGGCGACGTACGAGACCGCGCGCGCCGCCCCCGACCTGTCCCTGGACGTACGGGAGCTGGCCGCCTGCTACCTGGGCGGGACCCGGGCCGAGGAACTGGTGGCCGCCGGGCTGGTGGCCGAGCACACGCCCGGGGCCGCAGCGGCCCTGGACGCGGCCCTGCGCACCGCCCTGCTGCCGCACACCGCGGACGAGTTCTGACGACGGCTCGCGTGACGGAGGCTCCCGTGACGGCGGGGGCGGGCGAGCGGTCCGCCCCCGCCGCCCCTCAGGACCGGGCGGACGGCCCGATCCTGGCCGCCGACATGCCGAAACCCCTGCCCAGGACCCCGGTGGACAGGGCGTCGCCCGGCCGGCTGAGGTCCTCGTCGCGGTAGCGGCGCGTCGCCCGGTGCCAGTGAACGACCCCGGCGAGCCAGTCCTGGAGCTCGCCGACGTACGCGTCGAGCCCGGCCCGCGCCCCGGCGTCGAGCCGCCAGTCCTCGTAGAGCACCGGCAGCTGGTCCGCGACGACGTGCCGGAACTCCTCGAGGCGCCGCGTCAGCAGCGCATGGCAGATGTGCAGGGCCTCGGGGTAGCCGATGTCGAAGAAGTTCCGGGTGACGAGGACGTGGTTGTGCACCTCGCCCTCGAACTCGATCTCCTTCCGGTAGGAGAAGATGTCGTTGACGAGGGCGCCGGCGTCCGCCGCCGCGTTCTCCAACGAGCGGATGGTGCCCGTCCGGTAGATCCCGTCGGGGATGCCCCGGCCGTCGTGCCCCAGCCGGCACATGTACATGGTCATCCGGGCGCCGAAGGTGTGGCGGCGCATCTCCGCGTAGTCCACCGGGTCCGGGATCCGGTGGTGGAACTGGTTCTCCACCTCCCACACCCAGCTCTCCAGCATCTCCACCATGGTGGTCCGGAACTCGGCGCGGCCGGCCGGCGTCAGGTCCGCGACGGTACGCGCCCACAGGTCGGCGAGGGACCGTTCCAGCGCGGTGGCCGGCGCCGGAACCGCCCCGCCGGGCTCCGCCGGCATCATCGCGATCAGCCGCGCGGTGGTGGCCCGGGCGGCGGCGATGTCCCCCGTCCGCCCGAACACCAGCGGGTAGTAGTCGTCCGCGTACGTTCCCCAGGTCAGCCAGCACGCGTTGAGCAGCAGCGCCCCGGCGGTCGCGTCGGGGTCGATGCCGGCCGAGCAGAGCGCGAAGTCGAAGCCGCGCAGCTTCTGTTCGTCCCAGATCGCCGATCCCGGGTCCCCGGGCCGCGGGTCCAGCAGGCCCATCCGCCGTGCCCAGCGCACCGAGCCCTCGCGGGCGTGCTCCAGGTGCGGGCTGAGGGACAGCGGGTAGGGCACCCGCAGGTCGGGGAGGAGCAGCGGGCCGGTCGGCTGGAAGGGGACGTGGGCGAAGGAGCGGCGGCGCAGCTCCACGGAGCGCCGGGTGAAGACCGAGCCGAGGTCGAAGGCGCTGGTGCCGAGGCCGCTGGGCAGGAAGGGCAGGGTCGCCCGCCCGGTGGGCCTGGCGCCCTCGTTCATGTAGCGGCTGGAGGCCATGTGCCATTCGTGGCCGCCGGACTGCCAGTCCTGCAGGCCCTTGGTGTAGGCGAGGACGGCCGCGATCTCCGCCGGGGTCAGGGCGTGCTGGGCGAAGAGGCGGGGGAGTTCGGTGAGGGCCGTCTGCTCGAACTGCTGGAGGCGGGAGGTGATGAGGTCGTTGGAGATCTCGGCGGCCTGCTGCGTGGTGCAGCCGAGGAAGGTCTCCAGCACCAGGACGGCGTTGGAGAGTTCGCCCTCGTCCTCGACCTCGCGCTGGTAGGAGAAGATGTCGTTGCGGATGTGCACGGCGTCGGAGAAGGAGTCGCGCAGGACGCCCAGCGGGCGGGAGTGCGCCACCCGCGCGGGGACCTCCGCCGCGACGTACTCGACCAGGCCGGCCGACCAGGGCGCGCCGCCGACCTTGCGGCGCATCTCGATGTATTCGAGCGGGTTCGCCACGCGCCCGATGCCGATGTTGGCGAGCTCCCACATGGACTCGTCGAGCAGGTTCTTCGTGGAGAGGGCGAACCGTTCCCTCCAGTCCGCCGACATGGCCGGCACGGTACGCGCCCACAGGTCCGCCAGGCCCGCCTCGACGGGGTTGGCGGCCTCGGGGAAACCTTCCGCCAGGTCCATCGGCATGAAGGCGGGCAGCCGGTCGAGGTAGGCCTTGGCACCGGCCCGGTCCTGGGAGCGCTTGAACGTCTCCAGGAAGTGGTCGTCGAAGAAGAACACCCACACGTACCAGTCGGTGACCAGCGACAGGGCCTCTTCGTCGCAGTCGGGGTGGGTGTACGAGCACAGCAGCGCGTAGTCGTGCGAGTCGAGGTCCGACTCCTCCCACACGCCGGAGCCTTCCAGCATCCCGAAGGCGCGTGCCCACTGCCTGGAGTGGGCCCTCGCCTTCTCCAGGTGGGGGTTCAGGCGCGCCGGGTACGGCACGTAGAACTCCGGCAGTCGAAACGGCTGCGTCACTGCGGGCCCGGCCTTTCCTCAAGGTGCGGGGGCCGGTGCTCCGGCCCCCGCACGAGATCAGCACTGCCCTGCCCGCGGCGTCGCCCGGACAAGGGGGAGTTCACCGCATCAGGTGAAGGCGGGGCCGTCTTCCCGGTCGGAATCGCCCTCCAGGTTGCCCTCCGTGTCCAGGTAGACCTGGCGCAGGGCTTCGAGGACCTGCGGGTCCGGCTTCTCCCACATGCCGCGCGACTCGGCCTCCAGGAGGCGTTCCGCGATGCCGTGGAGGGCCCAGGGGTTGGCCTCCTCCAGGAAGGCGCGGTTCGCCGGGTCCAGGACGTAGGTCTCGGTGAGCTTGTCGTACATCCAGTCCGCTACCACGCCCGTCGTGGCGTCGTAGCCGAAGAGGTAGTCGACCGTCGCCGCGAGTTCGAAGGCGCCCTTGTAGCCGTGGCGGCGCATCGCCTCGATCCACTTGGGGTTCACCACGCGGGCGCGGAAGACGCGGGAGGTCTCCTCGACCAGGGTGCGCGTCTTGACCGTCTCCGGGCGGGTGGAGTCGCCGATGTACGCCTCGGGGGCCGTGCCGCGCAGGGCGCGGACGGTGGCCACCATGCCGCCGTGGTACTGGAAGTAGTCGTCGGAGTCGGCGATGTCGTGCTCGCGGGTGTCCGTGTTCTTCGCGGCCACCGTGATGCGCTTGTACGCCGTCTCCATCTCGTCGCGGGCCGCGCGGCCCTCCAGGCCCCGGCCGTACGCGTAGCCGCCCCAGACCGTGTAGACCTCCGCCAGGTCGGCGTCGGTGCGCCAGTCGCGGGAGTCGATCAGCTGGAGGATGCCGGCCCCGTACGTGCCCGGGCGCGAGCCGAAGATACGGGTCGTGGCCTTGCGCTCGTCGCCGTGCGCGGCGAGGTCGGCCTGGGCGTGGGCCCGGATGAAGTTCGACTCCGCGGGCTCCTCCAGGGAGGCCGCGAGCCGGACCGCGTCGTCCAGGAGGCCGATCACGTGCGGGAACGCGTCCCGGAAGAAGCCGGAGATGCGGAGCGTCACGTCGATGCGGGGGCGGCCCAGTTCGGACAGCGGGATCGCCTCGATGCCGGTGACGCGGCGCGACGCCTCGTCCCAGACCGGGCGGACACCCAGCAGGGCGAGGGCTTCGGCCACGTCGTCGCCCGCCGTGCGCATCGCGCTCGTGCCCCAGAGGGAGAGCCCGACGGAGGCCGGCCACTCGTCGTCGTGGTCGGCGCGGTAGCGGGCGAGGAGGGACTCGGCCAGGGCCTGGCCCGTCTCCCACGCCAGGCGGGACGGGACCGCCTTCGGGTCGACCGAGTAGAAGTTGCGGCCCGTCGGGAGGACGTTGACCAGTCCGCGCAGCGGCGAGCCCGACGGGCCGGCCGGGACGAAGCCGCCGTCCAGGGCGCGCACGACGTGGGCGATCTCGTCCGTGGTGCCGGCCAGGCGCGGGACGACCTCGTGCGCGGCGAAGGCGAGGACGTCCGCGACCGCCTGAGGGTGGCCCGCCGAGACCGAGGCGACGGCGTCCGGGGACCAGTCCGCGTCCTCCATCGCCTGGACCAGGGCGCGGGCCGTCTCCTCGACGGTGTCCGCCGCGGTGCGCGTCGCCGCCGACTCGTCGAGGCCGAGGGCCTCGCGCAGGCCGGGCAGGGCCGAGGTGCCGCCCCAGATCTGACGGGCCCGCAGGATCGAGAGGACCAGGTTGACGCGGGCCTCACCGGTCGGGGCGCCGCCCAGGACGTGCAGGCCGTCGCGGATCTGGGCGTCCTTGACCTCGCACAGCCAGCCGTCGACGTGCAGCAGGAAGTCGTCGAAGCCGTCGTCGTCCGGACGCTCCTCCAGCCCCAGGTCGTGGTCCAGCTTCGCGGCCTGGATCAGGGTCCAGATCTGGGCGCGGATCGCCGGCAGCTTCGACGGGTCCATGGAGCTGATCTGCGCGTACTCGTCCAGGTGCTGCTCCAGGCGCGCGATGTCGCCGTACGACTCCGCGCGGGCCATCGGCGGCACCAGGTGGTCGACCAGGGTGGCGTGCACGCGGCGCTTGGCCTGGGTGCCCTCGCCCGGGTCGTTCACCAGGAACGGGTAGACGAGCGGCAGGTCCCCGAGGGCCGCGTCGGGGGCGCAGGAGGCGGAGAGGCCGGCGTTCTTGCCCGGCAGCCACTCCAGGTTGCCGTGCTTGCCGAGGTGGATCATCGCGTCGGCGCCGAAACCGCCGTCCTCCGCCGCCGCCTGGATCCAGCGGTACGCCGCGAGGTAGTGGTGCGAGGGCGGCAGGTCCGGGTCGTGGTAGATCGCGATCGGGTTCTCGCCGAAGCCGCGCGGAGGCTGGATGAGGATCAGCAGGTTCCCGCGGCGGAGCGCGGCGAGGACGATGTCGCCGTCCGGGTTCGAGGAGCGGTCCACGAACATGTTGCCCGGGGCCTCGCCCCAGTGCTCCTCGACGCTCTCGCGGAGGTCCGAGGGCAGCTCCGCGAACCAGCGCCGGTAGTCGGCGGCCGGGATGCGGACGGGGTTGCGGGCCAGCTGCTCCTCGGTCAGCCAGTCCTGGTCGTGGCCGCCGGCCTCGATCAGGGCGCGGATCAGCTCGTCGCCGTCGCCGGACACCAGGCCCGGGATCTCGGCCTCGGGACCGAAGTCGTAGCCCTCGGCGATGAGACGGCGCAGCAGCTCCACGGCGCTGGCCGGGGTGTCGAGGCCGACCGCGTTGCCGATGCGGGAGTGCTTGGTGGGGTACGCGGACAGGACGAGCGCGATCTTCTTGTCGGCGCGCTCGATGTGCCGCAGCCGGGCGTGGCGGACGGCGATGCCGGCGACCCGGGAGGCGCGCTCGGCGTCGGCGACGTAGGCGGGCAGGCCGTCCTCGTCGATCTCCTTGAAGGAGAACGGGACGGTGATCAGACGGCCGTCGAACTCGGGGACGGCGACCTGCGTGGCCGCGTCGAGCGGGGACAGGCCCTCGTCGTTCTCCTCCCAGGTGCCGCGCGAGCCGGTCAGGCACAGCGCCTGGAGGATCGGCACGCCGAGCCCGGCCAGCGCGCCCGCGTCCCAGGACTCGTCGTCCCCGCCGGCGGAGGCGGTCGCCGGGCGGGTGCCGCCCGCGGCCAGGACGGTGGTGACGATCGCGTCGGCGGACGACAGCTCCTGGAGCAGCTCGGGCTCCGGGGTGCGCAGCGAGGACACGTACAGGGGCTGGGGCTGCCCGCCCTTGGCCTCGATGGCGTCGCAGAGGGCGTGCACGAAGGCGGTGTTGCCGCTCATCTGGTGGGCGCGGTAGTAGAGCACCGCGACGCGGGGACCGTCGCCCCGGGGGGCGGTGCGCTCCAGGGGGCCCCAGGTGGGGGAGGCGGCGGCGGGCTCGAAGCCGTGGCCGGTGAGGAGGACGGTGTCCGAGAGGAAACGGGCCAGCTGTTCGAGGTTGGCCGGGCCGCCGTGCGCGAGGTAGCGGTGCGCCTCGGCGGCGATGCCGATCGGGACCGTCGAGGCCTCCATCAGCTGCGCGTCGGGGGCCTGCTCGCCCGTCAGCACGACCACAGGGCGGGTCTGGCCGGCGGCGAGGAGCACGTCGAGGCCCTCCTGCCAGGCGCGGAGACCGCCGAGGAGGCGTACGACGACCAGGCCGGCCCCGTCGAGCAGACCGGGCAGGTCGTCCAGGGGGAGGCGGGAGGGGTTCGCGAACCGGTACGGCACGGGGCCGCCGGCGATGTTCGCGGCGCGGGCGCTGAGCAGATCGGTGTCGGACGTCGACAGCAGCAGGATCATGCGGCGGCAGGCCTTCCTCGGGGTTTCCGCGCCCCGGGCAGTGAGGACAGCGGGAGTTCCTGACTCACCCGGCCGATCGCTCCGCGGGGTTCACAGTGGCGGGACCGCGCCGGAATCGCACCGGGCTTCCTCCCATGTCGCCGTCCTCGGCGATGACGGGCCGAGCGGCCCGTCGGAAGGTCATCTTAGGCGGCCTTTTCCCTGGCCGGGAGTGGGGGTGGGCGGGGCGGGCCCGCCGTGGCCCGCCCCGGGCGGCGGGGGCGTTGCCGGTGCGGCCGCCGGGGCGGGTGGGGCGCGGTGCCGCCGCGCGGGCCGCGCCCCGCCGCGCCCCTCGCCCGCGCCCCTGGGGTGTTGCGCCGGACCCCCTTTCCCGGGCACCGGGCGAGGGGAGGGAGGTGGTGGGGCGGGCGCGGTGGGGGAGGCGGGTGGGGCGGATCCGCTGGTCGGGGTGGCGACGGACACAGGTCGGGGGCGGGGAATCGTGGGTATGCTCGCGGCCATGCCCCAGCCCCCTTCCGTCGCATTGCGGGACGAACCCGTCATACGCGAGCGCGGCGACGCCTGCCCCGGCGCGCTGCGGCTGCATTCCGCCGACGACGGGTACCTGGCGCGCGTCCGCATCCCGGGCGGGCTGCTCACCGCCGCGCAGGCGCTCGTGCTCGGCCTCGCCGCCGACCGGTTCGGGGACGGGCACCTGGAACTCACCTCGCGCGGCAACGTCCAGCTGCGCGGACTCGCCGACGGCTGCGGCGCCGGGCTCGCCGAGTTGCTGGACGGTGCCGGCCTGCTGCCCGCGCCCAGCCACGAACGGGTGCGCAACATCGTGGCGTCCCCGAGGGGCGGCGCCCATGTCGTGCGCCGCGTCCGGGAGCTGGACCGGCTGCTGTGCGCGAGCACCCGGGCGACGGCCCTGTCCGGGCGGTTCCTGTTCGCCCTCGACGACGGGCGCGGGGACGTCGCCGCCCTCGACCCCGACGTGACCGTGCTCGGCAGCGGTGAGCAGGTGCTGCTGCGCCTCGGAGCCGCGGCCGACGCCGTCGGGGTGGCCGAGGGCGACGCCCCCCGGGCCGCGCTGCTGGCCGCCGAGTACTTCCTCGACGCCGCCGACGCCGCCGGCACCCGGGCCTGGCGGGTCGCCGAGCTGCCCGCCGGACAGGCCCTGGAGGGCGGGGAGTTCGCCCGGCGGCTGGCCGCCGCCGGCGTCGACGCCGTCCCCGTGCCCGAGGTGGCGTGGCCCTACGCCGAACCGCCCCGGCCGGGCGGCCCCGGCGATGCCCTCTGCGTGCTGCCCCCGCTGGGGCGGCTCGGCTCCGCCCAGTGGCGGGTGCTGGCCGAGGTCGCCGACGCCGCCGGCGGGGAGCTGCGCGTCACCCCGTGGCGCAGCGTCGTCCTGCCGCGCGGTGGCGCCGCCACGCCGTCCGACGGGTACGCCCGGATCGAGGCGGCCGGCCTGGTGGCCGGGCCCGACAGCCCCTGGCAGTCCGTCACCGCCTGTACGGGGAAGCCCGGTTGTGCCAAGTCCCTCGCGGACGTACGCGCCGACGCGCGTGCCGTCGTACGGGAAACGGCGGGCGGGCTCCCGGTCCACTGGTCGGGCTGCGCCCGCCGGTGCGGGCACCCTCGCGGCACCGCCTGGGTGGACCTGGTCGCCACCCCGGACGGGTACGAACTCGACGGGCGGCCCACGCCCCACGACCTTCTGGCGGCCGCCCTCACGGCCGCCCGCACCACCCCGACACCCGCATCGCAGTGAAGAAATGAGCGAGTACACCGTGTTCGAGTACGAGAAGGACGGCGCCGCGATCTACCGCCAGTCCTTTGCCACGATCCGCGCCGAGGCGGACCTCTCCGGGCTGCCCGCCTCGGTCGCCCAGGTCGCGGTGCGCATGATTCACGCCTGTGGCATGACCGATCTCCCCCAGGACCTCGGCTACACCCCCGACGTCGTCCTGCGCGCCCGCGCCGCCCTGCACGCCGGCGCCCCGATCCTGTGCGACGTCCAGATGGTCGCCAGCGGCGTCACCCGCAAGCGGCTGCCCGCCGGCAACGAGGTGATCTGCACCCTCTCCGACCCGGCCGTGCCCGCGCTCGCCGCGAAGATGGGCACCACGCGCAGCGCCGCCGCGCTCGAAGTCTGGCGCGACCGGGGCCTGTTGGAGAACTCGGTGATCGCCGTCGGCAACGCGCCCACCGCGCTGTTCCGGCTGCTGGAGATGATCGAGGAGGGTGCTCCGCGCCCCGCCGCCGTCATCGGCGTACCCGTCGGCTTCATCGGCGCCGCCGAGTCCAAGGACGCCCTCGCCGCCCACTCCTCGGGCCTCGACCACCTGATCGTGCGGGGCCGGCGCGGTGGCAGTGCCATCGCGGCCGCCGCGGTCAACGCGATCGCGAGCGAGGAGGAATGAGCATCCGTCAGGACACGAAGGGCAAGCTGTACGGTGTCGGGCTCGGGCCCGGCGACCCCTCCCTGATGACCCTGCGGGCCGTCGAGGTGATCGCCGAAGCCGACGTCGTCGCCTACCACAGCGCCCGCCACGGCCGTTCCATCGCCCGCTCGATCGCCGCGAAGCACCTGCGCTCCGACCACGTCGAGGAACCGCTGGTCTACCCGGTCACCACCGAGACCACCGACCACCCCGGCGGCTACCAGGGCGCGATGGAGGAGTTCTACGAGGCCTCCGCCGCCCGCCTGGCCGCCCACCTCGACGCCGGCCGCACCGTCGCCGTGCTCGCGGAGGGCGACCCGCTCTTCTACGGCTCGTACATGCACATGCACAAGCGGCTCGCCGACCGGTACGAGGCCGAGGTGATCCCCGGCGTCACCTCCGTCAGCGCCGCCGCCGCCCGCCTCGGCACCCCGCTCGTGGAGGGCGAGGAGGTGCTGACGATCCTGCCCGGCACCCTGCCCGAGGAGGAGCTCACCGCGCGCCTCGCCGCCACCGACTCGGCGGTCGTGATGAAGCTCGGCCGCACCTTCCCCGCCGTCCGGCGGGCGATGGAGGGCAGCGGCCGGCTCGCCGAGGCCCGCTACGTCGAGCGCGCCACCATGGAGGGGGAGCGGACCGGGGTCCTCGCGGACACCGACCCGGACAGCGTCCCGTACTTCGCCGTCGCCGTCGTGCCCAGCCGGATCGGCAACCCGGGCAGCGTGCCGTCCGGGCCCGGCGAGGTCGCGGTCGTCGGCACCGGCCCGGCCGGGCCGCTGTGGCTGACCCCCGAGACGAAGCGCGCGCTGGCCGACGCGGAGGTGCTCGTCGGGTACACCACGTACCTGGACCGGGTACCGGTCAAGCCGGGCCAGGTCCGGCACGGCTCCGACAACAAGGTGGAGTCCGAGCGGGCCGAGTTCGCCCTCGACCTCGCCCGGCGCGGCAAGCGGGTGGCCGTCGTCTCCGGCGGCGACCCCGGCGTCTTCGCCATGGCCACCGCCGTCCTGGAGGTCGCCGGACAGGCCCCGTACGCGGACGTCCCCGTACGGGTGCTGCCCGGTGTGACCGCGGCCAACGCGGCGGCCGCCGCCGCCGGGGCACCGCTGGGCCACGACTACGCCACCCTCTCGCTCTCCGACCGGCTCAAGCCGTGGGAGGTCATCGCGGAGCGGCTGCGCGCGGCGGCCGCCGCCGACCTGGTGCTCGCCCTGTACAACCCCGGTTCGCGCAGCCGGACCTGGCAGGTCGCCAAGGCCCGGGAGCTGCTGCTGGAGCTGCGCGCGCCGCAGACGCCGGTGGTCGTCGCGCGGGACGTGGGCGGCCCGGAGCAGTCGGTGCGCGTCCTGACGCTGGCCGAACTGGACCCGTCCGAGGTGGACATGCGGACCATCCTGCTGATCGGCTCCTCGCAGACCCAGGTCACGCGGCGGCCCGACGGCTCCCGGGTGACCTGGACCCCGCGCCGCTACCCGTGAGCCCGGTCCCGGGCCGACCTCGGCCGGTCCCGGGCTGACCCCGGCCGGTCCCGGGCTGACCCCGGCCGGTCCCGGGCTGACCCCGGCCGGTCCCGGGCTGACCCCGGCCGGTCCCGGGCTGACCCCGGCCGCCGCGACCGCGCGCGGCCGGCTCAGCCCGGGCAGCCCGTCAGGGCGTCGGGGCAGCCCCGCACGGCGGCGGGGTCGACGGTGAGCAGCTGCCAGGACAGCACCCCGGCCGGGGGCGAGTCCTCCTCGGCGGAGGGCTCGATGTGCGCGGTGAGCGCCGTGCCCGCGGGGAAGTTCAGCCGGGTGACCTCCCCGACCGTGCCGCACGACACGTCGAACGACCGGTCCCCGGAACCGCCCTCGCGCGACAGGACGAGCTTCACCCGCGGGCGCTCCTCGCTGTCGCAGGCGATGTCGAAGCGGTACGGGCCCTCGCCGCCGGCCTCCAGGCTCTTGTCCAGGCCACTGGCGAGGAAGCTCGTACCGCGCTGGGTGACGCGGCCGTCACCGGCCTCCTTGCCGAGCGCCTTGTCGGCCCGCTGGAGGGCGTCGTCGGGCTCCCACATCCGGGGCGTCGCTTCTTGCTGCCCGCTGCCGCCGCACCCGGTGAGGAACGTCGCGGCGGCGAGGATCAGGACGAGGGAGTGACGTATCCGCATTCCCTCAGCCTAGAGGGTGCGACGGGCCGGCGGCCGCCGGTGGCCACCGGCGGGCGGACCGTCATCGGCGCTGGTGGCGACGGGTGGTGGGATGCCCGCCGGGCCGGGCCGGGGCCGGGGCGCGGTACGGGCCGCCGGTCCGGCGGCCGGCCGGGGCAACCCGTCAGCGGGGCCGGGGCGCGGTGTTGCGGAGCCAGTCCACGGCGGCCTCCACCGAAGCGGCCTCCTCCACCCGCTCCGGAACCGCCGGCCGGCGTACGACCAGCACCGGGATCCCGGCCT
The DNA here is from genome assembly GCF_056435605.1 of Streptomyces sp. NPDC043896. Lineage (NCBI taxonomy): Bacteria > Bacillati > Actinomycetota > Actinomycetes > Kitasatosporales > Streptomycetaceae > Streptomyces > Streptomyces sp. NPDC043896. Next base: position 219,262 of record NZ_JBWKEE010000012.1, on the reverse strand, counting down.
CGCGGGCCGCGGTGAGCTTGGGGGACGTCGCGTCGCCTCCGCTGTCCTTGGTGACCAGCACGTCGATCCGGTGCCGGGCCAGCAGCTCGCGTTCCTCGGCCAGCCCGAACGGGCCGCGCGCCAGCAGCACTTCCAGCCGCGGCGGCACCGGCGCCGCCGGAGGATCCACCGAACGCACCAGGAACCAGGTGTCGGTGAGGTGCGCGAACACGTGCAGCCCCATCCGGCCCGTGGTCAGGAACGCCCGGCCCCCGAGCGAGGGCAGCACGGCGGCCGCGTCGGCGAGGGAGTCCGCGAACGTCCAGTCGTCGCCCGGCCCCGGCGTCCAGCCGGGACGGCGCAGCGCCAGCAGCGGAACACCCGTCAGCGCCCCCGCCTCGGCCGCGTGGAAGCTCATCCGCTCCGCGAAGGGATGGGTGGCGTCCACGACGTGGGTGACGCCGTTGCCGACGATCCAGCCGGCCAGCCCCGCCACCCCGCCGAAACCGCCGATCCGGGTCTCGCCCGGCGGCAGGACCGGCGAGGAGACCCGCCCCGCGAGCGAGTTCGTCACCCGGTACGAGGTCTCGCGCGCCAGCGCCTCCGCCAGGCGGCGGGCCTCCGTCGTACCGCCCAGGACCAGCACGTGGTGCGGGCCGTCGGGCCCGCCGCCGTCCGTCCGGACGGGCTCAGCAGACATGCCGGTCGCGCTCCGGCGAGTACAGGTGGCTGTCGCGGAACTGCTCGGCGCCCAGCGTCCGGCCCACCACGATGACGGCGGTCCGCACCAGCCCCGCCGCCTTCACCTGCGCCGCGATGTCGGACAGGGTCCCGCGCAGGATCAGCTCGTCGGGGCGGCTGGCCATGGCCACCACCGCGACCGGGCACTCGGCCCCGTAGTGCGGCAGCAGTTCGTCCACGACCCGGTCGACGTACCGGGTGGCCAGGTGCAGCACCAGCAGCGCACCACTGCGGCCGAGGGTGGCCAGGTCCTCGCCGGGCGGCATCGGCGTCGCCTGCTGGGCGATCCGGGTGAGGATCACGGTCTGGCCGACGGTGGGCACGGTCAGCTCCCGCTTCAGGGCGGCCGCCGCCGCCGCGAAGGCCGGCACGCCCGGGACCACCTCGTACGGGATGCCCGCCGCGTCGAGGCGCCGCATCTGCTCGGCCACCGCGCTGAAGATGGACGGGTCGCCGGAGTGCAGCCGCGCCACGTCGAGGCCCGCCTCGTGGGCGCGTACGCACTCGGCGACGATCTCGTCCAGGTTCAGCTGCGAGGTGTCCACCAGCCGGGCGTCCGCCGGGCATTCGGCGAGCAGCTCGCGCGGCACCAGGCTGCCCGCGTAGAGGCAGACCGGGGCGGCCGCCAGGGTCCGGGCACCGCGCACCGTGATGAGGTCGGCGGCGCCGGGGCCCGCGCCGATGAAGTACACGGTCATGCTGAATCTCCTTGCGTCTTCGTGAGCGGTTCCGGCTGGGTGAGCGGTTCCGGCTCGGTGGCCGGTGCCGGCTGGGTGAGCGGTTCCGGTGCCGGCTTCGTGACCGACCACTGGGTGACCGGCATCGCCTGCCGCCAGCCCGTGAAACCGCCGACCGGCACGGCGTGCGCGACGGCCAGCTTCACCAGTTCGCCGCCGTGGCGCCGGTGGCGCTCGGCGAGGACGGCCTCCGACTCCAGCGTGACGGTGTTGACCACGAGCCGGCCGCCCGGTGCCAGCGCCGCCCAGGCCGCGTCCAGCAGGCCCGGGGAGGTCAGCCCGCCGCCGATGAACACCGCGTCCGGGGCCGGGAGTCCGGCCAGCGCCGCCGGGGCCGCGCCGACGACCACGCGCAGGGCGGGGACGCCGAGCGCGGCCGCGTTCCGGGTGATCCGCCCGGCCCGCTCCGGTACGCGCTCGACGGCCACCGCCCGGCAGGACGGGTGCGTGCGCATCCACTCGATGCCGATGGAACCGGAGCCGCCGCCGATGTCCCACAGCAGCTCGCCGGGGGCCGGGGCCAGCGCGCACAGCGTCGCGGCACGCACGTGGCGCTTGGTGAGCTGGCCGTCGTGCTCGTACGCGGCGTCCGGCAGACCGGGGGTCGCGCCGAGCCGGGGCACCGCTGCGGCGGGATCGCGGCGGCAGTCCACGGCGACGACGTTGAGCGGATCGCCCGGCGGACGGTCCCAGTCGTGCGCGGTGCCCTCGTACGCGTCCTCGCGCTCGGAGCCGAGCTGTTCCAGCACCCGCATCCGGCTCGGGCCGAAGCCCCGCTCTCGGAGCAGAGCGGCGATCTCGTCCGGGGTCGCCGCTCCGGCACTGAGCACCAGCACCCGCCTGCCCTCGTGCAGTGCGGCCGCGAGCCGCGCCACCGGACGGCCCACCACCGTGACCACCTCGGTGTCCTCCACCGGCCAGCCCAGGCGGGCGCAGGCGTACGACACGGAGGACGGGTGCGGGTGGACCCGCAGGGCGTCCGCGCCCAGCTCCTCGGAGAGCGCGCGGCCGATCCCGTAGAACATCGGGTCCCCGCTGGCCAGTACGGCGATCCGGCGCCCCGCGTGCTCGGCCATCAGCTTCGGCACGGCCGGGCGCAGCGGGCTCGGCCAGGCGACCCGCAGCCCGCCGCACTCCGCCGGCGGCAGCAGGTCCAGCTGCCGGGGCCCGCCGATCAGCACCTCGGCCGAGGCGAGCGCGGACCGCGCGCCGGCGGTGAGCCCGGCCCAGCCGTCGGCGCCGAGGCCGACGACCGTCACCGGTACGGGGGGTGCTGCGGAGCTCACTGCGCGGTACCTCGGGGAACGGGAGAAGGGGAATGCGGCGGACGGACCCGCAGCCTATCGGGGCGCAGGCCCGGCTCCAGTGCCAGGGTGACCCCGGCCGACGCGGCCGCCAGCACGGTGATCGCGACCGCCGGCGAGGTGTACTGGGCCACCGCCCCGGCGAGCGCCGCGCAGACGCCCTGCATCGTCAGCATCCCGGCCGAGTGCAGCCCGAGCGCCTGCCCCTGCGTCCCCTCGGGCAGCAGCGGTACGAGGCGCTCCTGCATCAGCAGCCCGGCCGCGTAGCCGGTCGACGCCAGGGCGGCGGCGGCCGCCGCGACGACGGGCCCCGGCTCCAGGAGGAACACCAGGTACGGGAGCGCGAGCAGCAGCCGCAGCGGCGGCGCCAGCCGCGAGCGCAGCCGCTCGGGCAGCCAGCGGCCCGCGACGGTGTCGCCGATCAGCATCCCGGCGGCGGCGCAGCCGAAGAGCAGCCCGGCGTGCGCGGGGTCGTACGGGACGAAGAGCGACTCGCAGCCGACGACGAGCCCGTTGGGCACCCAGAGGGCGAGGTACAGGGTCCGGCGGGCCGGGTCGGACAGCAGCAGGCGGTTGACGCGCCAGGTCTCGGCGGGGGACGGCCTGCCCCCGGCCCGGGGCGCGCGGCGGCGCAGCCCGAAGCGGACCGTGAGCGCGGCGGCCAGCCCCAGCGCGGCCGACACCAGCAGGACCCCGCGCGGGGAGAGCGCCCCGAGCAGCAGCCCGCCGGCGGCGAAGCCCGCGACCTGGGTGACACCGGCGACGACGGCGAGGAGGGAGCGGCCGAGGAGGTAGTCCCCGGGCGGCAGGATCTCGATGAGCAGCCCGCAACGCACCCCGCCGGCGAGGGAGTCGGCCAGTCCGAGCCCGAGCAGCACCGCGAACACCGCCCACAGCGGCAGCCCGGGGGCGGCGAGCAGGGCGGTCCCGGCGGCGGCGAGGGCGCCGAGCCCGCCGAGCGCGGCCCGGGGCGGGAGCCGGTCGGCGGCGGCCATCAGCAGGGTCGCGCCGAGCACCTGCGCGAGGGAGGGCCCGAACATGGCGAGGGCGGCCAGCAGCGGGCTGCGGGTCCGGCCGTAGACCAGCACCCCGAGGGCGAGCCCGCCGGCGGTGGAGGCCCCGACGCGGAGGGCGGCGGCGAGGAAGAAGGGGACGAACTCGGGGGTGTGGGCGGCCAGGGCCCGGTAACTGCGTGACATGCGGGGAGTCTCCGACGGCGGCCGGAAGGGTCCCAGAGTTTCGCCGGGAGGCGAAACCTCGCGGGGTGGCGGTGGGGGTGGGACCGGCCGGGGGTGCGGGGGCATCGGGGTCGGTGGCCCGGGGTTCGTGTGATCCCCCGGCCAGGGGCACGGCATCATCGGGGGCGGCGGCCCCGGCACCGGGAGCCGGACCGGTGGAGGGGGTACGGCATGGGATGGTGGCGCATCGACACCGACGCGCTCGCGCGCAGCCGCTTCGTCGTGTCCCCCCTCGCCGAGACCACCGCCGCCCTCATGGCCCTGGAGCGCCGCACCCCCGCCCACCCCGCCGAGCGGGCCTGGCTCGCCGACCGGCTCCCGCACTACCGGGCCCACCTCGCCGCCGAGCCCCTCACCGCCGCCCTGGTGCGGGCCGCCCTCGGCCGGCTGTGGATCGCCGGGTACCTGACCCCGCCGGCCCACCGGGACGGCCGCGCCTTCGCCGAGGAGGTCGCCACCGTCCGCGCCGCCCCGGACGCGGTCGTCCGTACCGACCTGCGCGCCGCCACCGGCCGGCTCCCCGAGGGCCTCGACCGGGCGCGCGGCCTCGGCCCGAGGACGGCCGAACTGCTGGAGTGGGTCTGGGAGGAGGCCGTGCGCCCCGACTGGGACCGGCGCCGCCGGGTCGCGGAGGCGGACGTGCTGGTGCGTACCAGCCGGCTCGGCAGGGGCGGCTGGGAGGCAGCCCTCTCGGGGATGCGGCCGGGCATGGCATGGCTGGGCGGCGGGCGGCTGCGGGTCAACCTCCAGCGGCGGCGCCCGCGCGAACTGTCGGGGGAGGCCGGGCTGGTCTTCGTACCGGTGACGCACGCCCACGGGTGGGTCGCCTGGACCGGTACGTACCGGCACGCGCTGGTGTACCCCTGCGCGGGCCAGCTGACCCAGCCGGGGCCCGGGACGGCCGCGCCGCAGGCGCTCGTACGGCTGCTCGGGCCGGTTCGGGCGCGGGTGCTGGTGCTGCTGGAGAGCCCGAAGTCCACGACGCAGCTGGTGGCGTTGACCGGGCTCAGTCTGGGGGCGGTGGCCGGGCAGCTGAAGGTGCTGCTCGCGGCGGGGCTGATCCTGCGCCGGAGGGCGGGCCGGACGGTGCTCTACAGCCGGGTCGCGGCCGGGGACGTCCTGGTGTCGGCGGCCGGTACCCCTGAGTAGGGTGAGGGGCCGCGCCCACCCGAGGAGGCTGCCGTGACGGGCTGGAACGCCGCCCGCATACCCGACCGGAGCGGCCGCGTCACCGTCGTCACCGGCGCCAACAGCGGCATCGGCCTCGTCACCGGCCGGGAGCTCGCCCGGCGCGGCGCGACCGTCGTCCCGGCCTGCCGCAGCGCCGCGCGCGGCCGGGCCGCCGTGAACCGGCTGCGCGGCGAACTGCCGCAGGCCCGCGTCGAGTTCCTCGAACCGGACCTCGCCGCACTGGACTCCGTACGGGAGTTCGCAGGGGCCTTCGCCCGGCTCCACCCCACCCTGGACCTGCTGGTGCACAACGCCGGGGTGATGGCCCTGCCGTACGGCCGCACCGCCGGCGGGTTCGAGACCGGGCCCGGGTTCGGCCGGCGCGCGGCGCCCGTCCGCTCCTGGCGGGCCCGCCGGACCCTGGACGACGCGGCCGCCGGGGGGCTGTGGTCGGAGTCCGAGAAGCTCACGGGCGTCACCTACCCGGCGCCGTAGCCCCCCGCCGGGGCTCCCCCCGGACCCCGCCGGGGCGCCTGCCCGACCCTGCCGGACTCCGTCGGCCCCCCCCGGACCCCGCCGGGACCCCTGGTCCCCCGGACCCCGACGGCACCCCGTGGGCCCTCCGCCCGCCGGCCCGCCCCCGTACGCGCCCCCGGCCGCCCCCTCCGCCCCGCCCGCGCCCCCGCCACGCCCCGGCACGCAACCGTCCGCCCCGGCCGGGACCTGACCCGGGCCGCCCCGGCGGCCGGACACTCGTTGCATGGACGACACTCCGGACAACCACACAGAATCCCCCGGGGGCCACGCCGTGGTCCTCGGGGCCGGCCTGGCCGGGCTGCTGACGGCGCGGGTCCTGGCGGGCCGGTTCGCCCGCGTCACCGTCGTCGAGCGGGACGAACTGTCCCTGCGCGGGCCGGAGTTCCGCCCCGGCCTGCCGCAGTCCCGGCACGCGCACGTGCTGTGGGCGCGCGGTGTCGAGCTGATGGAGCAGCTGCTGCCCGGCACCACCGCCGAACTGATGGCGGCCGGCGCCGCCCTGCTGGAGTCGCCCCGCGACTTCCTGTGGCTGAGCCCCGCCGACTGGTTCCGCCCCGTACCCGGGGCGGGGATGCTGATCGGCAGCCGGGAACTCCTCGACTGGACGATGCGCCGCGCCGTGCTGCGCGACGGGCGGATCCGGATGCTGGGCGGACGCCTCGCGACGGGGCTCGTCGGCGGGGCGGACGGCCGCTCGGTGACCGGCGTGACCCTGCGCGACGGCGGCCGGCTCGGCGCGGCGCTCGTGGTCGACGCCACCGGGCGCACCTCCAAGGCCCCCGCCTGGCTGGCCGCCCTCGGCTACCCCGCCCCGGCGGTCACCCGCTACGACTCCCACCTCGGCTACTCCAGCCGCCCGTACGCCATCCCCAAAACCGCCCTCGACGACCCGGACCGCCGCTGGCACGGCATGTACGTGCAGGGCCGTCCGGACAGCCCGCGCGGGGGAGTGCTGGTGCCGCTGGAGGGGGACCGCTGGCTGGTCACCCTGGTCGGCAACGGCGAGCACGCCCCGCCCACGAAGGACCCCGATTTCCTGGAGTTCGCCCGCAGCCTGCGCAGCCCCGCCCTCCACGACGCCATCCGCGACGCGGAGCCGCTGGGCCCGCCCGCCGGGTTCCGGGCCACCGCCAACGAGTGGCGCCACTACGAGCGCATGGACCGCTGGCCCGAGGGCCTCCTCGTCGTCGGCGACGCGGCGTGCCGCTTCAATCCGGTGTACGGGCACGGCATGACGGTGGCCGCCATCACGGCCCAGGCCCTGGGCGACGCCGTCAAGGGGCTCAGCGCCGCGCAGATCCCGGCGCAGGCGCGGCGGGTCCAGCGGCACACGGTCACCGCGGCGAACGTCGCCTGGCAGATCGCCACCAGCGAGGACCTGCGCTACCCGGGCACCGAGGGGCCGCCGCCGGACCGTGCGACGCGCGTCCTCCAGGCGTACATGGCCCGCGTCATGGCCGGGGCGAACACGGACCCGGCCATCTCGGCCCCCTTCTTCGGCGTCCTCTCGCTCTCCACCCCGCCGAACACCCTGCTCGCCCCGGGCACGGTGTTCCGCGTCCTGTCGAAGTGGCGCCTGCCCACCTCACCCCGCACCACGACCGCCTACCCGCCGCACCACGGGCCCGGCTAACCCCGGACGGCCCGCTCGTACAGGTCCCGTACCCCGTCGCCGAAGTAACTGCTGTACGAGGTCACCTCGTCCCCGCCGCCATCGCGGCCGCCGATCACCCCGACCAGGGTTCCGGCCGCGGTGAGGACGGGGCCGCCGCTGGTCCCGTTGGGCACGTCCGCGCAGTCCAGCCGCAGCTGCGCGGGACCGGCGGCCACGGCCGTGTTGGCGCACCCGAGGGGCTGCTCGGCGTCATGGGGGTAGCCCACCAGCCGGGCGGGGGAGGGCAGTTGCTGCCCGAAGCGGACGGTGTGCGCCCCCGTGACGTCCTCCAGCCGCTGCCCGGGATGCCCGGGGCGCCGCACCCGGACGAACGCCACGTCGTAGTCGGGATCCGAAGAGGACACCCACCGCGGATCGACGTCGATCCGCGTCGGCACCCACACCCCGAACGGCGCCTTCCCGTCCGCGTACGCCGGCACGAACGCCAGATTGGTCCGGAACCCGCCGGCGTACACGCAGTGCGCGGCGGTCACGACGAGGTCCCCGTCGGGCGAGTGGACCACGCTCCCGGAGCAGTGGTGCTCGTCGTCCCAGTCCATCCCGGGCGAGAACAGCGCCCCGATGGCCGCCTCGGGCGCGACGGTGACCGCCCGCAGCGGCTCGGAGGCCTTCCACCCGCCCTCGCCCTCGCCCGGCGCCCCCCGCTCCCCACCGCCCTCGGCGAGCTTCTTCAGGGCCTTGGCGGCGGTCTCGTCCCCCACCCGCTCGTCCTGCACGTAGCTCCCGCGACCGGCGTCCCCGGCGGCGACGGTCCCGAACCGGCTCACCGCGAAGCCCGCCCCGGCGACGGCGAGTGCGCAGCAGACCCCGGCCAGCACCCACACCCGCACGGCCTTGCCCGTCATGCCCCACCCCAGAAGATCGCCACCCCCGCCCAACGCCCCGCCCCACCCGCGGGTTCCCGCCGGGAACGTGTCGCCCCTCACAGACCCCGCCCGCCACCGGACGGCCGGGGCGTGACCGTGTCCGCGCAACGGAGCAGACCTTGCCGGGAGTTCGGTTCCCGGGTCCGGGTCCGGCACCGGGAGCGGAGCACGGGCCGCGTTCCACGCGCCACGGGTGAGGGGCAGGGGTCCGCGTCCGGCCCGTTTCCCCCAGGGGGGCGGCCTCGTTGTGCCCCTGAGGCCCCGGGTGTCGGCGGGCGCCCCGGCGCCGCACCCGGCGCCGCCCCGCACAGTCCCCGCACCGTCCCGGCACCCGAACGCACAGGGGGAGACGAGCGCATGCCCCTCGAACCGCCGTACCCCGCCCTGCCCCTCGACGCCCCCTGGGAGCGGCCCGGCATCGGCGCCGCCGTCCCCGACGGGCCGTCCGGGCCGTGGCACCTGCCCTGGGACCGCCTCGGCCCCGCCGAAGCGGCCCGGACGCGGGAGCGGCTCACCGCCCGGCGGTACGAGTTCCAGGCGTCCGACACGGCCACCGGCGACCCCGTGCGACGGATCTTCTCCGGGGCCCGGCTGCGCGCCGACGCCGAGCAGACCGCCCGCCTGCTCGCCCCGTACGCACCCCGCGCGATCGTCAGCTTCGCCCCGCCCCGGCACGCCTACGGGGCCTGCGCCACCGTGCTGCTCCCGGCCGTGACCGGGCTGCCCGTGTGGTTCTGGCCCGCCGGGGACTGCCCGCCACCGCCCGTCCCGGACGTCCACCGGATCGCCGTCGTCGCCATCCCCGCCACCTTCCGGGCGCTGGCCCGCCACCCCCGCTGGACGGCCTCCTTCGAGCAGCTGACCTTCCTGCACAGCTCCGCCGAACTCCCGCCGGAAGCACGCCGGTTCGCCTCCGACCCGCGCGCCGTCCTGATCGAGCTGCTCGGCTCCACCGAGACCGGCTCCGTCGCCCACCGCACCGGCTGGGACCCCGCCGGACCCTGGACCCTCCTCGACGACGTCGCCTTCGCCGCGCCCCGCACCGGACAGGAGGGCCCGCTCACCGTCTCCGGGCCGCGCCTGTCCGCCCTCCCCGACGGCAGCCGGCCCGACCGCCACGAGATGGACGACATCGTCCGCCGGCTCGGCGACCGCATGTTCCTGCGCGTCGGCCGCCGCGCCCACCTGGTACGGATCAACGGCGTCCGGCACGACCTCAACGCCGTCGCCGCCCGGCTGCGCGCGGCCCTCCCCGGGGCGGACGTCGCCTGCGTACGCGTCACCGACCCGCCGCACGGGGAGGCGTACGACCTGTTCGTCGCCGGAGGCGGCCCGCTGACGGCGGACGGCGTACGGGCCGCCGCGCGCGGCCTCGGCGCCGAACCCCGCCGGGTGCGCCTCGTGGACCGGATCCCGCGCGGCCCCCTCGGCAAGCCCCTGCCCGCCCTGCCCGCCCTGCCCGACCCGCCCGCGTGAACGACGCCGATGACGCGACCGATGCCAACGAGAGGACGTACACCATGAACAGGCAGCCCGACGAAGTGAAGACGGTCCCCCTCACCCCCGAGGTGTACGCCTACGTACTCGCCCAGGCGGAGCCGCAGAGCGAGGTCCAGCGGCGGCTGGTCGAACGCACCCGCGCCCTCGGAGACCGGGCCGTGATGCAGATCCCGCACGAGCAGGGCGTCCTGCTCACCCTCCTCGCGAAGCTCGTCGGAGCCCGCCGGATCGTCGAGGTCGGCACCTTCACCGGCTACTCCACCCTCGCGCTCGCCGCCGGACTGCTCCCCGGCGGACAGGTCCTCACCTGCGACGTGTCGGCGGAGTGGACCGCGATCGCCCAGGAGGCCTGGAAGGACGCCGGGCTCTCCGACCGCATCGAGCTGCGGCTCGCGCCCGCCCTGGAGACCCTGCGCGCCCTCCCGGCCGAACCCGTCGTCGACCTCGTCTTCATCGACGCGAACAAGGACGGCTACCGGGACTACTGGGAGGAACTGGTGCCCCGCGTCCGGCCCGGCGGGCTGCTCCTCGCCGACAACGCCCTCTTCGGCGGTGACGCGGCCGACCCGGCGGCACACGGCCACGGGCGGGCCGTCCGCGAGTTCAACGCCCACGTCCGCGCCGACGACCGGGTGGAATCCCTCCTGCTCCCCGTGGCCGACGGAATCCTCTTCGCCCGCAAGCTCTGACGGACCGGGCTACCCGTCGTCCGAGACGCCGAGGTCGCGGCGCATGGCGGTGCGCATCGTCCGGAGCACCGCCCAGACCTCGTACTGGGCGCGGGCAGCCCCCTCCAGCGTCTCGCCCGGTCCGGGGGCACCGCGTTCGAGGCGCTTGAGCTGCCCGTAGACCTCGGTCAGGCCCCGGTTGACGGCGCTCGCCGTCGCGAGGACGTCATCGGGGGCGACCATCTGCGCCTCGGAGTGGCGGTCGCGGTGCGCGTTCTTCGCCTCGTCGAGCGCGTCCCGGTCGGCGTCCTCCACGCCGCGCTCCCGCATGACGTGCAGGTGCCGGTTGAGCGCGGTGTTGAACTGCCGCGCGTCCCGGTTGAGTTCGGCGTAGCAGGTGCGCCGCAGTGACAGGCTTTCGCGGGTCTCCTCCTGGGTGCGGACGAGCTCCATCTCGCGGCGTCTCGCCCGTTCCGAGCCCCGCTGGGTCAGCAGGGCCGCTCCCAGGGTTCCCGCCACGCCCGCCATCGCGATGACCATCGAGTTGAGATCCACCCACGCGCTCCGAACATCCCCCGGGCCGTGCCCGTCGCACGGCGCCCCAGGCCGTCCAGTGTGCCGAACTGCCCAATCCGTACCTCCCGTTCCCCGCCCGGCGCTATCGTGCCGGGCGGGAGAGCGACGAGGGGGCGGTGCGGTCATGCGGTTTCTGTTCGTTCACGGCACGGGCGTGCGCAGGGAGCGGCACGAGGCGCTGTCCGGGCTGGTGCGCGAGGGCCTCGGGGCCCGCTTCCCCGGTGTGGAGGTCGACTCCTGCTTCTGGGGCGAGCGGTTCGGCGCGGAGCCGGGCGCCGGCGGGCGTTCCGTACCCGGGGCGGCGGCCGGCGCCGGCGCGGACGAGGAGGCGGCCGAGTGGGGGCTGCTGCTGGCCGACCCGCTGTGCGAGCTGCGGGTGCCCGCCGAGTCCGGCTGGGGCGAGGAGCAGGACGCCGACCCGTTCGCGATGCCCGGCTTACGGCCCGCCGGGGAGCGGGTCATGGAGCTGCTGCACCGGCTCGCCGGAGCACCGGCGGGCACCCCCGACACCCCCGACGAGCTGCGCTCCCTGCTCGACGGCACCGGCCTCGCCGCCGGGTTCCGCCCCGCCCTGGAGGACGTCGCCGCCTCCGCCGAGGCGGCCCGCGCCGGGGCCCGCGCCACCACCGAACCGCAGGCCCGCGAGCTGGCCACCGCCCTCGCCCGGGCCGTCACCGCGGCCGCCCTCGCCGCCCGCGGGGCCGACGCCGACTGCACCGCCGCCGAACGGGACCGGCTCGTCGAGCTCCTCACCGCCCGGCTCGGCGGCGGGGCCCGCGTCCCCGGAGGCCGGGCCGCCGCCGTCCTCGGCCGGCTCGCCCTGCGGGTCACCACCCAGCCCGTGCTCAACGCCTGGCGGGGCTCCCTCACCACGGGCGCCGCCCCCGCGCTCGGGGACGTCCTGCGCTACCAGGCCAGAGGCGCCGGCCTGCGGGCGTTCCTCCACGAGCGGATCACCGCCCGGCCCGGCCCGGTCGTACTGATCGGCCACAGCCTCGGCGGCATCGCCCTGGTGGACCTGCTCGCGCTGGCCGCCGCCGACGGCGGACCCGTACCGGGTGCCGCACTGCTCGTCACCGTCGGCTCGCAGGCCCCGTACCTCCACGAACTCGGCGCCCTCACCGCCCTGCCCCCCGGCGGCTCGCTCCCGTACGGCTTCCCGCGCTGGCTCAACGTGTACGACCGCCAGGACGTGCTGTCCTACCTCGCCGGCCCCGTCTTCCCCGGCGACCCCCGTGTCACGGACCACGAGGTCAGCAGCCGCCAGCCCTTCCCCGCCAGCCACAGCGCCTACTGGAAACAGAAGTCCCTCTACGAGCGCGTCGAACAGGCGGTGACCGAAGCGGGGATCGGGTGACGGTCCCCGGCCGCCCGCACCAGGACGTGAGCCCCGGCCGCACCTTCGCCCTCGTCGCCGGCGTCGAGCGGTACGAGATCAGCCACCACTGGAACCTGCGCGGCCCCGCCCGCGACGCCCTGCGCTTCGCCCGGTGGCTGACCGGCCCCGGCGAGGTGCCGGCCGCGAACGTACGGCTGCTGCTCTCCCCGCTCGACGACCCGGGCACCCTCGACTGGTCCGGCTCCGCGGGCCTGGCCGAACTGCGCAGCGCCCACCGGCCCGCGACCGAGGCGAACGCCCGGGCGGTCCTGCTGGACGAACTCCCCGAATGCGACGGGGACCTGCTGTGGATCTTCTGGGCGGGCCACGGCTACCTCGGGCGGGACCGGGAACTGATGCTGCCCTGCGCCGACGCCCGGCCCGGGCACATCCGCCACCTCAACCTCGACTCCGCGCTGCGCTGGTGGCGCACCGACCTGGTCAAGCACCGCCGGTTCCCGCTCCAGGCCGCGCTCGTCGACGCCTGCCGGGTCGACGCGCCCCGCGACAGCCGCTGGAACTTCGGCAGCGCCGACTACGGAGGCGGCCACACCGTCCCCGGCCGACGGCAGTTCCGGCTGTACGCCTCCCGCGAGGGCGAGGCCGCGCAGAACGATGCCGAGAGGGGCGAGGGGCGGTTCACCGAAGCGCTCCTCGGCGAGCTGGGGGAGCGCTCCGTACGGGAGGGCGCTGCTGTCCTGCCGGACGCCGCCCGCAGCATCCACCGCGCCTTCGAGCGGCTGCGGGAACGCGGAGACGGTTGGCAGCTGCCGCAGTTCGTCGTCGACCGGGACTGGGACGCCAACTCCTTCCTGGACTTCCCCGGCGACTTCCCCGGTGGCTCTCCCGGCGGCTTCCGGGGCGGCTTCCCTGGCGGCGGCCCGGCCGGGCCGTTCCTGCCCCGCGCGCCCCGCCTGGACCAGACGGGGTGGGACGGGCTCGGCGAGCTCTTCGAGGGCCGCGACCTGCCGCGCTGTACGTACGAGGCCTACGCCTGGGCGTTCAGGGCGGCCGGCTGCACCACCCCCGTCCACACCGGGCTGCCCGCCGACACCCTCCTCGACGTCGTCGCCGACCTCGACGAACGGCAGGGCGGCCGTACCGGCATGCCGCTGGCGGTCCCGTTCGTGCACTACCTCGCCGACCGGACCGCGCGCCCCGGCGGCGGCTCCGGCGGCGGCCCCGGCGACCCCGAGTGGGCGGCGGCGCTCGCAGGGTGGGTACGCGCCGCCCGCGAGCGGCTCGGCCTGCCCGCCCTGCGCCCGCCGCCCGCGCCCGCCCGCCGGGCCACCCTGCACGTGCGCCTGGAGTCCCCGCCCGGCGGCGGGGACGGCCTGCTGGCCCGGATGTGGGTGCGCGGCGAACGGACCCGCCACGTCTGGGAGTCGGAGGGCAGCCCCGTCCGTCCGGCGGTCGTACGCGCCGAACTCGTCCGCCGCCTCGCCGAGGGCGACCCGGGAGCCGGGGGGCCGCACGACGGCATCGGGCGGATCGAGTTCCACGTCCCGTACGAGCTGCTGGAGACGGACTTCGACCAGTGGCCCGTCCCCCGCGGACCCGGCGGCCGGACCCGCCCGCTCGGCTCGGTCCACGAGGTGGTGGTGCGCTGCCCCCGGGAACGCGAGGACACCCGCACCGAATGGCGGGACAAATGGCGCTGGCTGCACGTCCACGACGGACGCCACCCCGAGGCGGTACGGCTGGTCGAGGACGAGGACGTCACCGACGCCCTCGGGCTGCGGCTCGGCGCGCACCCGGCGCCCGCCTGCGTCCTCGGGCACGCCACGGGCAGCCGTACGGCCGCCCTGCTGGAGGCCGTGCTCGAAGGCGGGGTGCCCGTCGCGGTGTGGCGGCGCGGCGGAGGAGCACCCGCCGGCGGGCTGCCCGCGCTGCTCGCCCCGGAGGCCGGGCCCGGCACGCCCACGGTGTTCCGGCTGCCCGCCCGGGTACGGGAGGCGCGCCGGGCAGCCGTCGGCCAAGACCAGGAAGGGGAAGACCAGTTGGTGTTGTTGTGGGACGATCCCGACGACACGCTCGACCTCCGCTCGCTGGCCACCTGAACCCGCCGCCCACGACCCGTCCGAGCCCCGGCCCGCCACGGGCCCCGACCCGAACGCACCACCCCGCGAACAGACGATGGAGGCACAGGCAGTGGCGAAGGACTGGTGGCTGTACCAGGGCGCGGGCCCCGGCGAGGAGCGCCGCACCCGGCTGGAAGCCGGAACGCCGCCGCCCTGGCGGGACTTCACCGGCGTACCCGACCCCTCCTACGGGCCGCCCGGCTGCTCCGGCGAGGCCTGGGAGCGCACCCGGCGGCGCGGCGAGGGCTACGTCCCGGACGAGCCCGAGAAGGACGTGGTCAACACCGCCCTGCACCTGCGCCGGCCGCTGCTGATCACCGGCAAGCCCGGCGTCGGCAAGTCCACCCTCGCCTACGGCATCGCCGCCGACCTGGCCCTGGGCCCCGTACTGCACTGGCCGATCACCAGCCGTACCGTGCTGCGCGACGGGCTGTACCTCTACGACGCCATCGGCCGGCTCCAGGAAGCCGGACTGGAGCAGGTCCGCGTCCCCGGCGCCCGGCGCCCCGACACGGCGGAGGGACCGGCCGCCGTCCCCTCCATCGCCCGCTACCTGCGCCTCGGCCCGCTCGGCACCGCCCTGCTCCCGCAGGGCCGGCCGCGCGTCCTGCTCATCGACGAGATCGACAAGAGCGACATCGACCTGCCCGGCGACCTCCTCACCGTCTTCGAGGACGGCGGCTTCGTCATCCCCGAACTGGCCCGGCTCGCCAAGGAGGAGCCCACCGTCGCCATCGGCACGGACGACGACCCCGACGCCGGCGTCGCCGTCACCCAGGGCCGCGTCCAGTGCAGCTACTTCCCCGTCGTCATCCTCACCAGCAACGGCGAACGCGACTTCCCGCCCGCCTTCCTGCGCCGCTGCGTCCGCCTCCACCTGGAGGCCCCCGGCCCCGAGAAGCTCGCCCGCATCGTGCGCGGACGGCTCGGAGTCGACATCACCGGCGAGGACGCCGCCGAGTACCAGGACCTCGTCCGGAGCTTCCTCGAACGCGCCGAGGACGGAGACCTCGCCACCGACCAGCTCCTCAACGCCATCCAGCTGCGCCTGTCCGGAGCCTGGTCGGCCCCCGCCGACCGGGCCCGCTTCCTCGACACCGTCATGCACCGCCTCACCGGGCCCGGCGCGTGATCGAGAGGCTGCTCGCCGCCTTCGCCGAAGGCGCCGAGGACGGAGCCGCGCCCCGCACCGCCGTCGGCCCCGAGGAGATCGCCGACATCCTCTGGCTGGCCGCACGCGTGGACCCGGCCACCGCCGAGGCCCGGGAGAGGGGCGTACGGCAGCCCGAGCCGCCGGACCCGGACGAAACCCCGCCGGCGCCCGCGCCCCCCGGCCCCGACCCCGCATCCGGCCGGGTGCCCCCGCCCGAGGCCGGAACCGTCCGGCTCTACCCCGCCGTCCCGCCCCCGCCACCACCGCCCGCCACGCCCGCGGACGCGCCCGGCGCCGGGGCACCCGACGGCGCGGGCGCGCGGCGCGGCGTACCGCTGCGGCTGCCCCGCACCGCCTCCCTCGACGACCCGCTCGCCCTGATGCGCGCGCTGCGCCCCGTCGGACGCCGCTCCATCGGGGGGCCGGGGGAGGAGCTGGACGAGCAGCTCACCGTGGAACGCAGCATCGAGGCGATGGTCCCCACGCCGGTGCTGCGCCCCGCCGAAAGCCGCTGGCTCGACCTGGCCCTCGTCGTCGACGGCCACCATTCGATGCTGCTCTGGGCCGACCTGGTGGCCGAGCTGCGCGGGGTCCTCACCCGCAGCGGAGTCTTCCGCGACGTCCGCGCCTGGCAGCTCACCGGCACCGCGCCGGGCGGGACGCCGATGCTCTCCCGGGGCCGCGACGGCCACCCCCGCAACCCCCTCGAACTGGCCGACCCCGCCGGCCGGAGGCTGATCCTCCTCGTCTCCGACACCGTCGCCGGGGGCTGGCAGGAGGCGCCGCTGCTGCGCGTCCTGCGGCACTGGAGCAGCCACAACGCCGTGGCCGTGCTGAACGTACTGCCCGAACGGCTGTGGACCCGGGGCGCCGTGCAGCCCGTGCCCTTCGCCGTCCGCTCCGACCGGCCCGCCGCCGCGACCCGGTCCTGGCAGCGGGTCCCCGCCGCCCGGCGGGCGCGCGGCGGCGGCCCCGTGATCCCGGTCATCGGGCCGGCCGCCGCCGGCCTGGCCCGGCTCGCGCGCACGGTCTCCGGCGACGGCCGGTGGCGCCGCCTGGCCTGCCTGCGTCTGGACGCCGCCCCCGGACCGGCCGCCGCCCCGCCGCACCCGGACACCACCGCGCTGGAGGCGGTCGAGCGGTTCCGGGCGAGCGCCTCCCCGACCGCTCAGCAGCTCGCCGCCCACCTGGCCGCCGTACCGCTGACGCTGCCCGTGATGACCCTCGTACGGCGCTCCCTGCTGCGCGACTCCGAGCACGGGCACCTGGCGGAGGTCGCCCTCGGGGGGCTCTTCGCGCCGTGGGAGGGGCAGCAGCGTCCGGAGGAGGCCGAGTTCGACTTCCTCCCGGGGGTACGGGAGGTGCTGCTCGGCTCCCAGCTGCGCGGGGACGTCGCGGCGGTACGGGAGCTCGTGCGCCGCCGGGTGTGGGAGTTCATGTTCCGCCACCGGGGCACCGGCCCGGACTTCTCCGCGACCCGCGTCACGACGGGGGAGGAGGGCCGCCGCCGGGTCCCGGCGGGGACCCTGCCGTTCGCCGAGCGGCCGGGGGAGGAACGCCTCCCGGCGGAGCCGGAGCAGCCTGCCCCGCTCGGCCCGAGGGCGCGCGAGCGCGTGGTCCGCGTCCGCTTCGAGCCCCTGACCGAGCCGCGCGAGGCCGGCACCCTGCTCGCCCCCCGCCTGGTGCTGACCGCCGGGGACGTGGCGCAGCCCTGGGACGCCGTCGCCTGGGTCTCCCTGCCGAGCGGGCGCGAGGCCGCCTGCCGGCCCGTCTGGTGGGACGACGCGAGCCCGCGCGTGCTGCTGCTGGAGAGCGAGGAGGACCTGACGGAACGCGAGCGGTTCACGCCGCCGGTGTGGGAAGCCTGGCCCGCGCAGGAGGACGCGCAGGTCGCCGTCCACGGTTACGCGGACGGCCGTGACTGGTACACGATGCAGGGGGAGACGCGGATCCAGCCCGGAGCCCGGAACGGGGAGATCGTCGGCATCTCCCCGGAGCCGGGGGACTGGATCCACTTCCGGGGCGGCCCGGTCTTCTCCGACGGAGGAGGCCTGCGCGGCGTCGTGCACACCGTCCGGCCCGACCGGATGGTGTTCCTCACGGCCAACGCCCTGCTCACCCAGGACGGCTTCCGGGCCGCGATGGGGGGCCGGCCGCTCGGCACGGGGGTCACCGTGGCCCTGCGGCCGGCAGGGGGCTCACAACCGCGCGGCAGCCACCCGGTTCCGGAGCTGGCCGCGGTCCTGCTGGAGGAGATGGCGGATGCCGGGGTCGTCGGCGAGCTGCAGCGAGCGCGCGGCGAGGGGACCGTACGGATCTCACTGTCCGGGCCGGGCGCCTACGGCGCGGCCGGGCTGCTGCTGACGGCGTTGCCCCGGGTGGCGGCCCGCCTGGGTGCCGCATGGGCGGAAGGGCTCCCACGGTCCCTCGCCGTGGCCTTGGCGGCGGGTGATCCCGAGGTCCCGGCAGAGGACCCGGAAGCGCTCCTCGACCACGCCGGGACCGCCGGGCGGACGGGGTCCGGGCGACCGGGGCACACGCAGCGTCTCACGGCCGCGCTCTCCCGGTCGCTGTACGCGGAGCTCCACGAGCTGCTCGGGCCGCTCGCGCTGCGTGTCCTCACGCCGCTGGGGGACGACACCGGGTTCGTCACCGCGGAGTTCGGCCAACTGGCCGCCTTGCTGTCGGGCGCCGAGATGTACCGCCTGGACGAGTTCTCCTGGCCCCGCTGCGGATTCAGGCCTCGCGGCGTGACTTCGGCGGGGTGCATCGGCATCAGGCTGCCCGGACGCCGCCGCTGTCTGGCCCACCTGTCGCGCTCCGAGCAGGACGCCCACCTGCGGACCCTGGGACCCGGCTCCGCCGTCGACTTCCGGGGCACCACCTTCGAAGGGGGCTTGCTGGGCCGGCTGTTCGACGCGGTGCGCGAGCCGGGCACGGGTCTGGTCCGGTTGGGGCCGGCGGCCTTCGCGAGGGCGTCGTTCCAGGACGACTGGGCAGAGCGGGAAGTCACCTTCAGCGGCGACGCGGACTTCGACCGCGCGGTGTTCGGGGGGACGGCCGACTTCGTCCGTGCCGCTTTCGGGGCCGACGCACTCTTCGACCGAGCCGTCTTCGAAGGGGTGGCGCGCTTCGACGTGGCCACGTTCCACGGCGCGGCCGCCTTCGACCGCGCCGTGTTCCTCAGGGCGGCGCGGTTCGTGCAAGTGACCTGGCGAGGCTCCGTCTCCTTCTACAGCGCGGTCATGGAGGAAGCGGCGGAGCTGGACGGCATGGTGGTGGAAGGGAGCGCGGACTTCGGGCGTGTGGTCTTCCACGGCCGGACGTCGCTCGGAGCATCCGTCTTCCACGAACCGGTGTCCTTCGCGCGCGCCGTGTGCGAGGGTCCGCTCTCTGCCGTGGGCACCCGCTTCGCGCGTGCCTCGGACTTCGAAGCCCTGGCCTGCGAGGGGGAGGCGGTCTTCCGCGACGCCTGGTTCGAGGGCGCGGCCTCCTTCAGCCATGCCTCCTTCCAGGGCCTGGCTGCCTTCGACACGAGCCGATTCGGGGACGCGGCCCTCTTCACAGGAGCCCTGTTCCGAGGTCCGGTCCTGATCAGGAACACCGTGTGCACGGGGGTCCTGTCCTTCGACGGCGCCGTCTTCGAAGGCATGTTCCGGTGGGCCGGTTCGAGGACGAAGACGGCGGGCACCAGTTTCGGCGGCACCGGCTTCCGGGGGCCGGCGCGCTTCCTGCGCGGGGAGTTCGGCGAGACCACCTTCGACGGGTCCGTGTTCGAGGGCCCCGTCACCTTCGAGGGAACCGGTTTCGGGGCGCGCCTCTCCCTGGCCGGCGTCACCTTCCTCGGGCCCGTCACGCTGACCGGCGTCACCCTCGCCGAGCCGCTCGACATCCCCGGCGGCTGGACCGCGACCGAGTCGGACGGGGTGTGGGAGATCACCTCCCCCGACCGTGAAGAACCCGCGGACGGCTGAGGCATCCTGGCGCCACCATCACAACACCCATCCCAGGAGCCCAAGTTGACCCAGGCCGCCGCCGGCGGAGGCACCCGCCACATCTCCTTCGAGCGCCTCCACAACTTCCGCGACATGGGCGGCTACCGCTCCGCCGACGGCCGGGCCGTCCGGTGGGGGTGCCTCTACCGGGCCGACTCCCTCGGCAAGCTGCGCGGCGCCGACTGGGAGCGGTTCCTCGGGCTCGGCGTCCGGACCGTCATCGACCTGCGCTACCCCTGGGAGATCGAGGCCAAGGGCCGGATTCCGGAGCCGGAGCGCTTCACGTACGCCAACCTCAGCATCGAGCACCGTCCCTACGACCAGGCCGAGATCGACCCCGCCCTCGACCCCTGGCGCCACCTCGCCGACCGCTTCGCCGAGGTGGCCGAGGACGGCGTGGACGAGATCCGCCGGGCCATCGGGCTCATCGCCGACGGCCCCGGCCCCGCCGTCTTCCACTGCACCTCCGGCAAGGACCGCACCGGCCTGATCGCCGCCCTCGTCCTGACCCTGCTCGACGTGCCCGAGGAGGAGATCCTGGCCGACTTCGCCCTCACCGAGCTCGCCACCGGGCGCCTCACCGCCGACTGGCACGCCGCCCACCCGGGACGCACCCTGCGCTGGCCCTCGTACGGGCGCGCCCCGGCCACCGTGATGGAGCTGCTCCTCGCCGACCTGACCGGCCGTTACGGGTCCCCGTCCGCGTACCTCACCGACGCCGTCGGCATCACCCCGGACACCACGGCCCGGCTGCGCGAGCGGCTCCTGACGCCGCCGCGGGGGTGACCCGCCGGAAAACCGGGTGCCTTCACCGGCGCGCGCCGCCTACAGTCGCGGTGCGCGCCGCCGCCAGGGCGGTGCCTGCCGATGCCGAGCGAAGAGAAGGGGGACCGGGCCATGCGTGCGTACCGCACCGCCGCCGTCGTTCCCCCCTGCCGGTACGACGTGATCCCGGTGTCCCGCAGCGCGCGGTAACAGCCGCGCGGCTGTCACCGTACGCCCGTGACGCACCCCTGATCGATCCACCGGAAGGTACCCGTGGCCCTGCCGCGGGCCGGATCGGCGTCCCGGGAATCGCGCTGCCCTCTTCCCACCCCAGGCACCGAAAGGCCCCGGGTCATGCGCACCGAACACCGTCACACCACCACCGGAAGCACCACCGGCACCGCCGCCGTACGCAACCTCGGCATCCTCGCCCACGTCGACGCCGGCAAGACCACCGTCACCGAACGGATCCTCTTCGCCACCGGCACCATCCACAAGCGGGGCGAGGTCCACGACGGCACCACCGTCACCGACTACGACCCCCAGGAACGCGACCGGGGCATCACCATCTCCGCCGCGGCCGTCAGCTGCTCCTGGGACGGGCACCGGGTCAACCTGATCGACACGCCCGGGCACGTGGACTTCTCCGACGAGGTCGAGCGCTCCCTGCGGGTGCTCGACGGGGCGGTCGCGGTCTTCGACGCCGTGGCCGGCGTCGAGCCGCAGAGCGAGTCCGTGTGGCGGCAGGCCGACCGGCACGGCGTACCGAGGATCGCGTTCGTCAACAAGCTGGACCGGGCGGGCGCCGACCTCGACACGGCCGTCGGCTCCATCCGGGAGCGGCTCGGCGCCGTCCCGCTGGTCGTCCAGCTGCCCGTCGGGCAGGAGGACGGGTTCACCGGCGTCGTGGACCTGCTGCGGATGCGGGCGCTGCTCTGGCACGCCGGCGACGACTCGTACGAGACGGTGCCGGTGCCGGAACCGCTGCTGGAGGAGGCGCGGCGCAGGCGCCGGCGACTGGAGGAGGCGGTGGCCGAACTCCACGCCGACGCGCTGGAGGAGTTCTGCGCCGGCTCCGCGCTGAGCGTGCCGACGCTGGTCCGCGCCCTGCGCGAGCTGACCCTCGCCGGGGACGCCGTGGTGGTGCTGTGCGGTTCGGCGTACCGCAACCGGGGCATCGAGCCGCTCCTGGACGCCGTCGTGGCGTACCTGCCGGCACCGGACGACATGCCGCCGGTGCGGGAACGGGCCGCCGACCCGGCGGAGCCGCTGGCGGCGCTCGCCTTCAAGGTGACGGCGACGGCGACGGGACGGCTCACGTACCTGCGGGTCTACGCGGGCACCCTGCGCAGGGGGGACTCCGTACTGGATCCGGCCACGGGCCGGACGGAACGCGTCGGGCGGATCCTGCGGGTGCAGGCGGACCGGCACGAGGAACGGGAGGAAGCGGTGGCCGGTGACATCGTGGCCGTCGTCGGGCTGAAGTCGGCGCGGGCCGGGACCAGCCTGTGCGCGCCGGGGGCGCCCCTGCTCCTGGAACCGCCCACGGTGGCCGACCCGGTGGTGTCGGTCGCGGTCGAGGCGGGCCGGGGTACGGACACCGGGCGGCTCGCGTCCGCGCTGGCCCGGCTCGCCGAGGAGGACCCGTCCCTGGTGGTGCGGACCGACGCGGAGACCGGGCAGACCGTGCTGTCGGGGCTGGGCGAACTGCACCTGGACGTGGCGGTGGAGAAGATCCGGCGCCAGTACGGGGTGGAGGTCGCGGTGGGCCGGCCGCAGGTCTCGTACCGGGAGACCGTCGTGCGCGGGGTGGCCGGTTTCGTGTACCGGCACGTGAAGCAGGACGGCGGCGCGGGCCAGTTCGCGCACGTCGTGCTGGACGTCGAGCCGCTGGAGGAGCCCGGTTTCGAGTTCCGTTCGGCGGTGACGGGCGGCAGGGTGCCGCAGGAGTACGCGCGGGCCGTGGAGGCCGGCTGCCGTGACGCCCTCGGGGAGGGTCCGCTCGGCGGGCATCCGGTGACGGGCCTGCGGGTGGTCCTGACCGACGGGGCGACCCACTCCAAGGACTCCTCGGAGATGGCGTTCCGCGCGGCCGGCCGGTTCGCGCTGCGGGACGCCCTGCGCCGCTGCGCGCTGGAGCTGCTGGAGCCGGTCGCGGAGGTCACGGTGACCGTCCCGGACGACGGCCTCGGAGCGGTCCTCGGGGACCTCGCCGCCCGCCGCGGCCGCGTCACGGGTTCGGCGGCCCGGTCCGGGACCTCGGTGGTCACGGCGACGGTGCCGCTGGCCGAGCTGTTCGGGTACGCGTCGCGGCTGCGCGGCCGTACCCGGGGCCGGGGCGGCTTCTCCAGCCGCCCGGCGGGCCTGGCGCCCGTCCCGGCGTCGGTGGCCGCGACCCTGACGGCCCGCCGGTAGGGCGCGCGGGGGCCCCGTCCCGGCTTCGGCCGGGGCGGGGCCCCCGCGCGTGTCCGGCCGGGTCCGGGCGGGTGGCCGGATGCGTTCCGACAGCTCTCTTACATACCCCCCATGGGTATGCTACGTTGCTACGCGAAGGTACCCCCCAGGGGTATGTGACAGAGGAGGGTCAGGGCAATGTCAACCGTCAATCCCCGGCGCTGGTGGGCACTTGGCGTGCTTGCCGCCGCTCAGTTCATGGTGATCATGGACACCTCGATCATCGGGGTCGCGCTCCCCGAGATGCAGAAGGACCTGGGCTTCTCCCAGGGCGAGCTCCAGTGGGTCTTCAACGCCTACGTCATCGTCTTCGGCGGGTTACTGCTGCTCGGCGGACGGCTCTCCGACCTGTTCGGCGCGCGCAAGATCTTCGCCTCCGGCTGGGTCGTCATGATCGTCGGATCGGTGCTGGCCGCGGCCGCGCAGACCGCGACGGTCGAGATCGTCGGCCGGGCGGTCCAGGGGGTCGGCGGGGCGCTGATCGCGCCCTCGGCCATGACCCTGCTGATGATGCTCTTCGGGCACAACCCCAAGGAACTCGGCAAGGCGATGGCCCTCTACGGTGCCGCCGCCCCCGCCGGCGGTACGGCCGGCGTGTTCCTCGGCGGCGTGTTCACCGAGTGGGTGAGCTGGCCGTGGGTCTTCATCATCTACGTCCCGATCGGCGTCGCGACCCTCGCCGCCACCAAGCTGCTGCCCGCCGTCCAGTCCCGCCGCGGTTCGGTCGACGTCCTGGGTGCCGTCGCCGTCACCGCCGGGCTCGCGCTCGCCGTGTTCGCCGTCGTCCGGGCCCCCGAGGTCGGCTGGGGCGCCACCGCCACCGTGCTGGAGCTGATCGGCGCCGCCGTCCTGCTCGTCCTCTTCTTCGTGGTCCAGAAGACCGTCCGCGAGCCGCTCATGCCGCTCAGCGTGTGGCGCATCCCGCGCCTGGGCGCCGGCAACCTCGCCATGACGCTCCTCGGCGCGGCCTGGATCCCGATGTGGTACTTCCTCAACCTGTACCTCCAGCAGGTCCTCGGCTACGGAGCCTTCGCCTCCGGTGCGGCCCTGCTCCCGATGACCATCCTGCTGATGATCTTCATGACGGCCATCACCGCCCGCCTCATGGGCCGCTTCGGGGCCAAGCCGCTGATCGTGGTCGGCCTGCTCGCCCTCGCCGCCGGCCTGCTCTGGCTGTCCGCCGTCGAGCCGACCGGCACCTTCCTGGTCGACGTCCTGCCCGCCTCGCTGGTGGCCGCGCTCGGCATGGCCCTCGCCTACATCCCGGCGATGATCGCCTCGATGTCCGGCGCCCCGCAGGAGCAGGCCGGCCTCGCCTCCGGCATCGTCAACACCACCTACAACGTGGGCTCCGCCCTCGGCCTGGCCGCGCTGACCGCCCTCGCCACCACGCAGGGCGCCGGTGAGCTCGGCAACCTGCCCGCCCTCACCGACGGGTTCAGCTCCGCCTTCATCGCCGCCGCCGCCATCGCGGCCGCGGGTGCGGTGATCACCCTGCTCGTGATGAAGGGCGACAAGTCCGCCGCCGCGGCCGCCGCTCCCGCCGCCGACGCCGCCCCGGCGTCGCGCAGCGAGACGGCGGGGGTGTGACGTACGGGACCGCCCGCGTCACCCGAGGGGTCGCCCGACGTCCGTCCCGGACGTCGGGCGACCCCTTTTCCGTACCCCCGCCCCGTACCCCCGCCCCGTACCCGGGTGCCGTGCCCGGGTTCCGCACCCGCAACGAAAGGGAGGCCCCTCGATGAAGGACATCCGCACCCGGGCCGTGCACGTCGCCCACGAGCTCGAACTCCCCGCCAGCCGGCCCCTGTCCGTACCGCTCGTCCAGTCCTCCGCCTTCGCCTTCGACTCGGCCGACGAACTGGCCCGGGCCATGGCCGGCCCCGACGGCGACTACGTCTACACCCGCCGCGGCAACCCCACCGTGCGGGCCCTGGAGCGCACCGTGGCCGGCCTGGAGGGCGCCGCCTCCGCCATCGCCTTCGCCTCCGGGATGGGCGCCATCAGCGGAGTCCTGCTCGCCCTGCTGCGCCCCGGCGACCACGTGATCGCGCAACGCTGCCTGTACGGGGGGACGTACGCGGCGCTCAGCGACCTGGTCGAGCGCTACGGTGTGGAGGTCCACTACATCGGCGGCGACGACGTGGGGGAGTTCGAGGCGCTCGCCGGCCCGCGCACCCGGCTGCTCGTCCTGGAGACCATCGCCAACCCCACCGGCCAGGTCGCCGACCTGCCCGGCCTGCTGGCGGCGGCCCGGCGCCTCGGGGTGCTCAGCGCCGTGGACAACTCCCTGGCCTCGCCCGTCCTGTGCCGCCCGGTCGAGCTGGGCGCCGACATCGTGCTGCACTCCACGACCAAGTACCTCGCCGGGCACTCCGACGTCCTGGGCGGCGCGGCGGTCTTCGCGGACGACGCGCTGCGCCGCGAGGTGTGGCCGCGCACGGTCGAACTCGGCGCCAGTGCGGACCCGTTCGCGGTCTGGCTGACCCTGCGCGGGATAGCCACGCTCCCGCTGCGGATGCGAGAGCACTGCGCCAACGCGGGCCTGCTCGCGGAGCGTCTCGCCGCCCACCCCGCCGTGGCGGCCGTCCACTGGCCGTGGCTGGGAACGCACCCCTCGTACGCCATGGCCCGCAAGGTGCTCTCCGGCGGCGGCGGGCTGCTCTCCTTCGAGCTCCACGGGGGCCGGGAGGCGGGCCGGGCCTTCGTCGAGGGGGTGCGCCTGGCGCGGCTCGCGCTGTCGCTGGGCGGGGTGGAGACGCTGGTCACGCACCCCGCCAGCACCTCCCACCGGGAGCTGGACGAAGGGGCGTTGGCGCGCGCCGGGATCGGACCGGGCCTGGTCCGGATGTCGGTCGGCATCGAGGATCCGGAGGATCTCTGGGAGGACGTGGAACAGGCACTGCGGTCTTCTTTTGGGTTGACAAAATAATCGGCTGATTCGTAGATTGGTTCACGCCAGAGAAACACTCCTCTACGTCAAGGGGGTCGCGTGATGCGCTACTTCGAGGACTTCCGGGCCGGTGACGTCCACGAACTGGGCACCGTCACCGTCACGACGGAGGAGGTGCTGGAGTTCGGCCGGCGCTTCGACCCGCAGCCCTTCCACACCGACCCGGCGCTCGCCGCCCAGACCCCGTTCGGCGGCCTGATCGCCAGCGGCTGGCACAGCGCCTCGATGTTCATGCGCCGCTACGTCGACGGGCTCCTCGCCTACAGCGCCTGTACCGGCTCCCCCGGCGTCGACGAGATCCGCTACCTGCGGCCCGTCCGCCCCGGGGACGTGCTCACGGCGCGCGTCGAGGTCCTGGGCTCGCGCCCCTCGCCGTTCAACCCGCGCACCGGCGTCGTACAGCCCAAGTGCACGCTGTCCGACGCCGACGGGAACGTCGTCTTCAGCATGATCCTGCACAGCATCTTCGAGCGGCGGCCCGCCGAGTGCGACGCGCCGCACCCCGCCGCCGCCGAAGACCCGGTCGTCTGCGTGCGCTCCCTGGCCTGACCCCGCCCCTGCCCCGCCGAAGTGAAGGGAGCCTCCCGTGGAGGCCGTATCCCGCACCGCCCAGTGGACCGCCGCCGCGCGGGCCCTGGAAACCGAGCGCGAGGACCGGCTGTTCGCCGATCCGTACGCGCGCACCGTCGCCGACACCATCGGCTTCGAACTGCTGGAGCGCTACGCGGGGGCCGGCACCGTGCCGTTCCTCGCCATCCGCACCACCTACCTGGACCGGCAGATCGTCCGGACCGTCCAGGAGCACGGCATCCGCCAGGTGGTGTTCCTCGCCGCCGGCATGGACACCCGCTTCTACCGGCTCCCGTGGCCCGACGGCGTCACCGTCTACGAACTCGACCGCCCCGCGCTCCTGGAGGCCAAGGCCGGGATGCTCGCCGGTGAGCCCGCCCCCGCCGGACGCACCCGCGTCACCGTCCCCGTCGACCTCACCCAGGACTGGACGGGCCCGCTGAAGGAAGCCGGCTGGCGCTCCGACCAGCCCGTGCTGTGGGTCGTCGAGGGCCTTCTCTTCTTCCTCCCCGAGCAGGCCGTGCGCGGCCTCATCTCCACCCTCGCCGCGCACTCCGCCCCCGGATCCGTGCTGCTCGGCGACGTCATCAGCAAGGCCGCCCTGCAGAACCCGCTGTCCCGGCCCTTCCTCAGCTGCCTCGAGGAGGACGGGAACCCGTGGCTCTTCGGCACGGAGACCCCCGAGGAACTGCTCACCGAATGCGGCTGGGACGTACGCGAGGTCCGCCAGCCCGGCGAGGACGGCGCCGACTTCGGCCGCTGGCCCTACCCGGTGCCCGCCCGCAGCGTGCCGCGCGTCCCGCGCTCCTTCCTCTTCACCTGTGACCTCCCGACCGCCGAGGTGAAAGCAGCATGACCGCCGTCCACGACTTCCACCAGCGCGTCATCAGCGACGCCGGCGCCGCCGTACGCGGCCTGACCGTCGCCCTCGGCGAGCGGCTCGGCCTCTACCGCGCCCTCGCCGAGGCGGGCCCCCTCACCCCCGCCGCGCTCGCCGAGCGCACCGGCATCAACGCCCGATACGCGGAGGAGTGGCTGCACGCCCAGCTGAGCGCCGGATACGTCGAGCGCCACCCGAGCGCCGGCACGTACACGCTGCCCGCCGACCACGCCCCCGTGCTGGCCGACCCGGACTCCGTCACCTTCGCCGCCGGGTTCTTCACCGCCCTGAAGGCCCTCTACGGCACCGAGGACCTCCTCGTCGACGCGTACCGCACCGGCGACGGCGTCGGCTGGGCCGAGCACGACCCGGCCCTCGACACCGGTATGGGCAGCTTCTTCCAGCCCACCTACGAGCACCGCCTCGTCCCCGAATGGCTGCCCGCCCTCACCGGGGTCACCGGCAAGCTCGCCGCCGGCGGCACCGTCGCCGACGTCGGCTGCGGCGTCGGCCACACCACCCTGCTGATCGCGAAGGCCTTCCCGCAGGCGACCGTCCACGGCTTCGACTACTCCGAAGAGGCCATCTCCATCGCCCGCGGGCTCGCCGAGGAGGCCGGCCTCTCCGACCGCGTCGTCTTCGAGGTCGCGTCCGCCGACGACTACCCCGGCACCGGCTACGACCTGGTCACCTTCTTCAACGCCCTGCACGACATGGGCGACCCGGTCTCCGCCGCCCGGCACGTCCACAAGTCCCTGGACGCGGACGGCACCTGGATGCTCGTCGAGTCGAACGTCTCGCCCGACGACATCGACACCCAGACCCCCGCCGCCCGCATGTTCATGGCCCTCTCCGCCGTGATGTGCCTGCCCGTGGCCGTCGCCCAGCGCGGCCCCCACGCCCTCGGCAACCACTCCGGCGAGAAGGCCTTCCGCGCCATCTCCGAAGAGGCCGGCTTCACCCGCTGGCGCCGCGCCACCGAGACCCCGGTCAACGCCGTCTACGAAGTCCGGCCGTAGGGGCCCCGCCGTACCCGGCCCCACCGCCGAGGGGGCCGCCCTCACCGGCGGCCCCGGCACCACCACACACCCCGAGGAGTCACCATGGGCGTCAGCGCCCCCCTGCCGGTCAGCGACCGGTTCCTGGAAGTCCTGGAGCGGCTCAGCTCCCGCTCCATCGAGGAGTACTACAACCCGTACCAGCAGTTCGACTGGCCCGAGAAGCTCGACGAGGGCCGCATGTGGATGACCCCCGAGCTGCTCACCGTGTACGGCACCCCCTTCTACGAGGAGCTCGGCGAGGAGACCATCCAGCGCCTCTCCAAGTGGGAGAGCATCAACTTCTACAGCCTCAACGTGCACGGCATCCGCGAACTGCTCATCGAGGTCGTCGGCCGCATCCACATGCCCGGCTTCGAGGTGCCCTCGGACTTCTTCCACCACTTCATCGGTGAGGAAAACGAGCACATGTGGTTCTTCGCCGAGTTCTGCCGCCGCTACGGCGACAAGATCTACGGCTCGACCGCCCTGCGCGCCGACTCCGCCTGGGAGCCGGAGGTGGAGAACTTCCTCGTCTTCGCCCGGATCCTGTTCTTCGAGGAGCTCGTCGACCACTACAACACGCGGATGGCGCGGGACGAGGACCTCTGCCACACCATCCGCGAGGTCAACCGGATCCACCACCAGGACGAGTCCCGGCACATCGCCTTCGGCCGCGAACTGGTCTCCCTGCTCTTCGACCGGATGCGCGAGGCCGTCCCCGCGGCCCGGGTCGCCGAGGTCGAGGCGTACCTGAAGCGGTACGTCGTCTACAGCCTCAACTCCCTCTACAACCCGCACGTCTACCGCGACGCCGGCATCGCCGACCCGGTGGGCCTGCGCAACGCACTGGTCGCCGACGAGCGCCGCCGGCCCTTCGAGCGCAAGACCATCCGCAAGCCGCTCGGTTTCTTCCTGAAGACCGGGATCTTCACGGACGACGTCCTGCCCGTCGTCTGAGAGGCCCGACCGCCGTCCGAGAGGTGACTCCCCCATGACCGCCATGACCACCGACAGCGCCCGAGACACCCGGGGCCTGCCGTCGCTCGGCCCCGAGGGCACCGCCCTGCTGCGGCTGCTCGACGACACGTTCGAGAGCTGGGGCGTCCAGGCGGGCGCCCGGTCGATGACCATGCCCCCGCTCCTGCCGGCCGCCGACCTGGCCCGGCTCGACTACTACGACAACTTCCCGCACCAGGCCGTCGTCGCGGCGCCGCTGAACCTGGACGTCCGGGAGACCAGCGAGTTCTCCACCGACACCGGCTGCTTCCCCTGCGACGCGCTGGAGCCGGCCGCGCTCGGCCTGCCGTCCGCGTCCTGCTACGCCGTCTACATCGACCACCAGGGCCGCCCGGCCGCCGACGACGAACTCGTCACCGTGGTCGGCTGGTGCTTCCGCAAGGAGGCCCACTACGAGGGACTGCGCCGCCAGCTCGGCTTCCGCATGCGGGAGATCGTCGCCATCGGCACCCGTGAGCACGCCGAACAGCACCTCGCGACCTTCACCCGGCGGATCAACGCCTTCGCCGAGGCCCTCGACCTGCCGCTGAGCCGCGAGGCCGCCTGCGACCCCTTCTTCGACAAGGGCAGCTCCAAGGCCGTCCTCCAGCGCCTGACCCCGGTCAAGCACGAGTTCCTGTACGAGGACCTCGCGATCGCCTCGGTCAACACCCACCGCAACTTCTTCGGCGACCGGTGCGAGATCCCCCTCGCCTCCGGCGGCGGTGCCGCCTTCACCAGCTGTGTCGCCTTCGGGCTCGAACGCTGGCTGTCCGCGCTCACCCGGCGCCACGGAAGCTGGGGTGCGGCGACCGCCGCGGTCCTGCGCGCGAACGCGGCCGGGCCGGCGATCTGAGGTGCTGACCCGACCCGTCGCCGCCCCGCCGGCGGGCGGCCTGGGCTGGGCGAACCTCGGTATGGACATCGTGTCCGTCACCCGTGTCCGCCGGCTCCTCGGCCTCTACGGCGAGGACTTCTTCCAGCGCATGCTCACCCCCGGCGAACTCGCCGACTGCCGTACCTCCGCCAAGCTCGACGTCCTGAGCCTGTGCGGGCGGATCGCCGCCAAGGAGGCGGCGTTCAAGACCCTGCGCGTCCGCGCGGTGTTCCTGCCCTGGCGGGACATCATCGTGCGGCGTTCCGAGGGCGGCTGGCCGCTCGTGGAACTCCACCGGTCGGCCGCCGAGATGGCCGCGCGGTCCGGCATCGCCGGGATCACCGTGACGATCAGCCACGACGTGGACTACGCCGTCGCGGTCGCCGCCCCCGTACTGGATCCGCTCGCCGTGCCAGAGCCGCTCCCGGAGCCGGGACCCGCCCCGGAGCCCGCACCCCCCACCCCACCCGTACACAGTGATTCAAGGAGAAACACCATGTCCGACGGTCTGCAGCTCGTGAAGAACTGGCTCCTCGCCCGCCACGAGGAGCTCGACGACATCGCCGGCGACCTGGACCTCATCGAGAGCCGGCTGATCGACTCGCTGTCCTTCGTCGAGTTCGTCTTCCTGCTGGAGCAGCACAGCGGCCGCGCCATCCAGCTGGAGACCCTGGAGGTCGACGAGATCCGCACCCTCGACGCCATCCGCACCCACTTCTTCACCGCCAAGGTGGGCCAGGCATGAGCAAGCGCCTGTTCACCTCGGAGTCCGTGACCGAGGGCCACCCCGACAAGATCGCCGACCGGATCAGCGACACGATCCTCGACGCGCTGCTGCGCGAGGACCCGACCTCCCGGGTCGCCGTCGAGACGCTCATCACCACCGGCCAGGTCCACATCGCCGGCGAGGTCACCACGACGGCGTACGCGCCGATCGCCGAACTCGTGCGCGGAGCCATCCTCGACATCGGCTACGACTCGTCGAAGAAGGGCTTCGACGGCGCCTCCTGCGGCGTGTCGGTGTCCATCGGCGCGCAGTCCCCGGACATCGCGCAGGGCGTCGACACCGCCTACGAGTCCCGGGTCGAGGGCGACGAGGACGAGCTCGACAAGCAGGGTGCCGGTGACCAGGGCCTGATGTTCGGCTACGCGACGGACGAGACGCCCGAGCTGATGCCGCTGCCGATCCACATCGCGCACCGCCTCTCGCGCCGCCTCTCCGAGGTCCGCAAGAACGGGACGATCCCGTACCTGCGTCCCGACGGGAAGACGCAGGTCACCATCGAGTACGACGGGGACAAGGCGGTCCGCCTGGACACGGTGGTGGTTTCCACCCAGCATGCCGCGGACATCGACCTGGACTCGCTCCTGACCCCGGACATCCGGGAGTTCGTCGTCGAGCACGTGCTCGCGCAGCTGGCCGGGGACGGCATCAAGCTGGACACTGAGGGCTACCGCCTGCTGGTGAACCCGACGGGCCGTTTCGAGATCGGCGGTCCGATGGGTGACGCGGGCCTGACCGGCCGCAAGATCATCATCGACACGTACGGCGGCATGGCCCGCCACGGCGGCGGCGCCTTCTCCGGCAAGGACCCGTCCAAGGTCGACCGCTCCGCCGCGTACGCGATGCGCTGGGTCGCGAAGAACGTGGTCGCCGCCGGCCTGGCCGCCCGCTGCGAGGTCCAGGTCGCCTACGCGATCGGCAAGGCCGAGCCCGTCGGCCTCTTCGTCGAGACCTTCGGGACCGGCACCCTGCCCGACGAGCGCATCCAGGAGGCCGTCTCCAGCGTCTTCGACCTGCGCCCGGCCGCCATCGTCCGCGACCTCGACCTGCTGCGCCCGATCTACGCCCAGACCGCCGCCTACGGCCACTTCGGCCGCGAGCTCCCCGACTTCACCTGGGAGCGCACCGACCGCGTGCACGCGCTGCGCAAGGCAGCCGGGGTCTGACATGCGCATCGCTGTCACCGGATCCATCGCGACCGATCATCTGATGACCTTCCCCGGCCGGTTCGCCGAGCAGCTGCTGGCGGACCGGCTGGACCGGGTATCCCTTTCGTTCCTCGCGGACAACCTGGAAGTGCGGCGGGGCGGAGTGGCGGCGAACATCGCGTTCGGCCTGGGCATGCTGGGACTGCGCCCGCTGCTGGTGGGCGCCGTGGGCGGGGACTTCGAGCCGTACCGGGTATGGCTCAAGGACCACGGGGTCGACACCGACTCCGTACGGGTGAGCGACACCCGCCACACCGCCCGCTTCGTCTGCACCACCGACCGGGAACAGAACCAGATCGCGACCTTCTACGCGGGCGCGATGGCCGAAGCCCGCGAGATCGACCTGAAGGAGGTCGTCGCCCGCGTCGGCAGGCCCGACCTCGTCCTCGTCTCGCCGGACGACCCCGAGGCCATGCTCCGCCACACCCGGGGCTGCCGCGAACTGGGCATCCCCTTCGCCTCCGACCCCTCGCAGCAGCTGGCCCGGCTCGGCCGGGACGAGGTGCGGGAACTGGTCGACGGGGCGCAGCGGCTGTTCACCAACGAGTACGAGTCCGCCCTGCTGTGCGAGCGGTCCGGGCTCACCGAGGAGCAGATCCTGCGGAAGGTCGGCTCCTGGGTCACCACGCGCGGCGAGGCCGGGGTGGAGATCCGCGGCACGGACCGCGAGCCGCTGACCGTACCCGCCGTGCAGGTCGGGGAGGTCGTCGACCCTACGGGCGTCGGCGACGCCTTCCGGGCCGGGTTCCTCGCCGGAACGGCCTGGGGCGTCCCCGAGGAGTACGCGGCCCGGCTGGGCTGCGCGGTCGCGGCGACCGTACTCGACCACGCCGGCACCCAGGAGTACCGCCTGGAGCGGGAGCCACTGCTGGCCCGGCTCCGCGCCGCGTACGGCCCGGCGACCGCGACGCACCTGTCCACACACCTGGAGGCCCTGGAATGAGCAGGTCACTGCGGGAGGAACTCGCGACCCGCGTGGTGGTCGCGGACGGCGCCATGGGCACGATGCTCCAGGCCGCGGACCCGACGATGGACGACTTCCTGGGACTGGAGGGCTGCAACGAGGTCCTCAACCTCACCCGCCCGGACATCGTCCGCTCCGTCCACGACGAGTACTTCGCGGTCGGCGTGGACTGCGTCGAGACCAACACCTTCGGCAGCAACCTCTCCGCGCTCGCCGAGTACGGCATCGAGGACAAGGTCTACGAACTGTCCGAGGCAGGCGCGCGCATCGCCCGCGAGGCGGCCGACGCGTACACCGCGCGGGACGGCCGGCCCCGCTGGGTACTGGGCTCCATGGGCCCGGGCACCAAGCTGCCCACCCTCGGACACGTGGGGTACGAGCCCCTGCGCGCGGCCTACCAGGAGAGCGCCGAGGGCCTCATCCGGGGCGGCGCGGACGCGCTGCTCGTCGAGACCACTCAGGACCTGCTCCAGACCAAGGCCGCCGTCATCGGCGCGCGGCAGGCGCTGGAGTGGTGCGGCATGGGGGACCTCCCGCTGATCGTGCAGGTCACCGTGGAGGCGACGGGCACGATGCTGCTGGGTTCGGAGATCGGGGCGGCGCTGACGGCGCTGGAGCCGCTGGGGATCGACATGATCGGTCTGAACTGCGCGACGGGTCCGGCGGAGATGAGCGAGCACCTGCGCTACCTGGCGCGGCACGCCCGGATCCCGCTCTCGTGCATGCCGAACGCCGGCCTGCCCGTCCTGACCAAGCAGGGCGCGCACTACCCGCTGTCCGCCGCCGAGCTGGCGGACGCGCAGGAGACCTTCGTCCACGAGTACGGCCTCTCCCTCGTCGGCGGCTGCTGCGGCACCACCCCCGAGCATCTGCGGCAGGTCGTGGAGCGCGTCCGGGGCACGGCGATCACCGAGCGCACCCCGCAGCCGGAGCCGGGTGCGGCGTCGCTGTACCAGACGGTGCCGTTCCGGCAGGACACCTCGTACATGGCGATCGGTGAACGGACGAACGCGAACGGGTCGAAGAAGTTCCGTGAGGCGATGCTGGACGGCCGCTGGGACGACTGTGTGGAGATGGCGCGGGACCAGATCCGTGAGGGCGCGCACATGCTGGACCTGTGCGTGGACTATGTCGGCCGTGACGGCGTCGCCGACATGCAGGAACTCGCCGGCCGTTTCGCGACGGCCTCCACCCTCCCCATCGTTCTGGACTCGACTGAGGTTCCGGTGATCCAGGCGGGTCTGGAGAAGCTGGGCGGGCGTGCGGTCATCAACTCCGTCAACTACGAGGACGGTGACGGCCCGGAGTCGCGTTTCGCGCAGGTCACCCGGCTGGCCCAAGAACATGGTGCGGCGCTGATCGCGCTGACCATCGACGAGGAGGGCCAGGCCCGCACCGTCGAGCACAAGGTCGCGATCGCGGAGCGGCTGATCGGGGACCTGACCGGCAACTGGGGGATCCGGGAGTCGGACATCCTGATCGACACCCTGACGTTCACGATCTGCACGGGCCAGGAGGAGTCCCGCAAGGACGGGATCGCGACGATCGAGTCGATCCGCGAGCTCAAGCGGCGTCACCCGGAGGTGCAGACCACTTTGGGTCTGTCGAACATCTCCTTCGGCCTCAACCCGGCTGCCCGGGTCCTGCTGAACTCGGTGTTCCTGGACGAGTGTGTCAAGGCCGGACTCGATTCGGCCATCGTCCACGCGAGCAAGATCCTGCCGATCGCCCGGTTCGACGAGGAGCAGGTCAGCACGGCACTGGATCTGATCTATGACCGGCGTGAGGGGGAGTACGACCCCCTGCAGAAGCTGATGGCCCTCTTCGAGGGCGTCAACACCAAGTCCCTCAAGGCCGGCCGTGCAGAGGAGCTGCTGGCGCTGCCGCTGGAGGAGCGGCTGCGGCGGCGGATCATCGACGGGGAGAAGAACGGCCTGGAGGCGGACCTCGACGAGGCGCTGACCACGCGTCCGGCCCTCGACATCGTCAACGACACCCTCCTGGAGGGCATGAAGGTCGTCGGTGAGCTGTTCGGGTCGGGGCAGATGCAGCTGCCGTTCGTGCTCCAGTCGGCCGAGGTGATGAAGACGGCCGTGGCCTACCTGGAGCCGCACATGGAGAAGACCGACGCGGAGGGCAAGGGCACCATCGTCCTGGCCACCGTGCGCGGTGACGTCCATGACATCGGCAAGAACCTCGTCGACATCATCCTGACCAACAACGGCTACAACGTCGTCAACATCGGCATCAAGCAGCCGGTCTCCGCGATCCTGGAAGCCGCGCAGGAGCACAAGGCCGACGTGATCGGCATGTCCGGCCTGCTGGTGAAGTCCACGGTGATCATGAAGGAGAACCTGGAGGAGCTCAACCAGCGCAAGCTGGCGGCCGACTACCCGGTCATCCTCGGTGGTGCCGCCCTGACCCGCGCCTACGTCGAACAGGACCTCCACGAGATCTACGAGGGCGAAGTCCGCTACGCCCGCGACGCGTTCGAGGGCCTGCGCCTGATGGACGCGCTCATCGCCGTCAAGCGCGGCGTCCCCGGCGCCGAACTCCCACCCCTCAAGCAGCGCCGCGTACCGCAGCGGGCAGCAGTCCTCGACGTGCACGAGCCGGAGGAGACCGGCGGCCGCTCCGACGTGGCCGTGGACAACCCGGTGCCCGAGCCGCCGTTCCTCGGCACCCGCGTCGTCAAGGGCATCCAGCTCAAGGAGTACGCGGGCTGGCTCGACGAGCAGGCGCTCTTCAAGGGGCAGTGGGGCCTCAAGGACGCGGGCTCCATCGAGACGGAGGGCCGGCCCAGGCTGCGCGGCTGGCTGGACCGGATGCACACCGAGCGGCTCCTGGAAGCGGCCGTGGTCTACGGCTACTTCCCCTGCGTCTCCAAGGGCGAGGACCTGATCGTCCTCGACGAGGACGGGGGAGAGCGGACCCGCTTCACCTTCCCCCGCCAGAGCCGTGGCCGCCGGCTCTGCCTCTCCGACTTCGTCCGCCCGGACGATTCGGGCGAGGTCGACGTCGTCGGCTTCCAGGTGGTCACCGTCGGCTCGAAGATCGGCGAGGCCACGGCCAAGCTCTTCGAGTCCGACTCCTACCGCGAGTACCTGGAGCTGCACGGCCTGTCCGTCCAGCTGGCCGAGGCCCTCGCCGAGTACTGGCACGCCCGGGTCCGCGCCGAGCTGGGTATCGCCGGGTCGGATCCGGCCGCCATGGACGGCATGTTCCGCACCGAGTACCAGGGCTGCCGCTACTCCCTCGGCTATCCGGCCTGCCCCGAGCTGGCCGACCGGGCCAAGATCGCCGACCTGCTCCGGCCGGAGCGAATCGGCGTCCAGCTCTCCGAGGAGTTCCAGCTGCACCCCGAGCAGTCCACCGACGCCATCGTCATCCACCACCCCGAGGCCGGCTACTTCAATGCCGGAGGCCGCCGATGACCTCCGGCGCCGGACGAGTTCAAGGAGCACTTCCCATGTCTGACGGGTTCACGGACTTCAAGGTCGCGGACCTTTCCCTTGCCGCGTTCGGCCGCAAGGAGATCACCCTGGCCGAGCACGAGATGCCGGGTCTGATGTCGATCCGCGAGGAGTACGCCGAGGCGCAGCCGCTGGCCGGCGCCCGCATCACCGGCTCCCTTCACATGACGGTGCAGACGGCCGTCCTGATCGAGACGCTCGTCGCGCTCGGCGCGCAGGTCCGGTGGGTGTCGTGCAACATCTACTCCACGCAGGACCACGCCGCCGCGGCGATCGCGGCCGCCGGGATCCCGGTGTTCGCCTGGAAGGGCGAGACGCTGGAGGAGTACTGGTGGTGTACCGAACAGGCGCTGACCTGGCCCGGGCACGCCGGTCCGAACATGATCCTCGACGACGGCGGTGACGCCACCCTCCTCGTCCACAAGGGCGTCGAGTTCGAGAAGGCCGGGGCCGTCCCGGACCCGTCGACCGCCGACAACGAGGAGATGGCCCTCGTCCTCGAACTGCTCGGCCGCAGCACGCTGAACTGGACGCAGCTGGCGTCGGAGATCCGCGGCGTGACGGAGGAGACCACCACGGGCGTCCACCGCCTCTACGAGATGCACCAGGCCGGCGAGCTGCTGTTCCCGGCGATCAACGTGAACGACGCGGTGACGAAGTCGAAGTTCGACAACAAGTACGGCTGCCGGCACTCGCTGATCGACGGCATCAACCGCGCCACCGACGTGCTGATCGGCGGCAAGGTCGCGGTCGTGTGCGGTTACGGCGACGTCGGCAAGGGCTGCGCGGAGTCGCTGCGCGGCCAGGGCGCGCGGGTCATCGTCACCGAGATCGACCCGATCTGCGCGCTGCAGGCGGCGATGGACGGCTACCAGGTCGCCACCCTGGACGACGTGGTGGAGATCGCGGACATCTTCGTCACGACGACCGGCAACAAGGACATCATCATGGCCTCGGACATGGCCAGGATGAAGCACCAGGCGATCGTGGGCAACATCGGCCACTTCGACAACGAGATCGACATGGCCGGTCTGGCCAAGGTCGAGGGCATCGTCAAGGACGAGGTCAAGCCGCAGGTCCACACCTGGACGTTCCCCGACGGCAAGGTCCTGATCGTGCTGTCCGAGGGCCGCCTGCTCAACCTGGGCAACGCGACCGGCCACCCGTCGTTCGTGATGTCGAACTCCTTCGCGGACCAGACCCTGGCCCAGATCGAGCTCTTTACCAAGCAGTCCGAGTACCCGACCGACGTGTACGTGCTGCCCAAGCACCTGGACGAGAAGGTCGCCCGCCTCCACCTGGACGCGCTGGGCGTCAAGCTCACCACCCTGCGCCCGGAGCAGGCCGCGTACATCGGCGTCGAGGTCGAGGGCCCGTACAAGCCCGACCACTACCGCTACTGACGGCCGTGGACACGAGGGGAGCGGTCGTGGAGACAGCCGTCGAAGCAGTCGTGGACACCGCAGCGGAGTCCGTCCGGGACCCCTGGCTCCCGGACCGGCTGCTGCGCACCGAACGGGACGTGCTGGTCCCGCTGTTGCGCCGGACGCCCGAGACGGCGTACGGGCTCCGCACCGCATGCCCCGGCTGGACCGTACGGGACGTCCTCGCCCACTGCGCGGCCGCCCTGATCCGGATCGTGGAGGGCCGGCTGGAGGAAGGTGTCTTCCTGCCGGCCGCCAACGCCGCCGACGTCGCCGAACGCGGGGACTGGCCGGTGGCGCGGATCGTGGACGAGCTGGAGCGAGGCCTCACCGAGGCCGGCTCCGTCATCGCCGCCGGCGACGGCACCCTGGACGCGGTGGCGCTGGGGGAGTGGATCCACGCGGGCGACGTCCGCGCGGCGATCGGTGAGCCCGGGGAGTACGCCGGCGACAGCCTGCCGCTGGCCCTGCCCCTGCTGGGCATGGTCAGCCGCAAGCGGGAGACGCCCCGGCTGGTCGCCGACATCGGAGCCCCCCAGGGCCCGCTGGTCCTCGGCAACGAGGTGCCCGGCCGTCCCGCCGCCCGCTTCCGCGGCGACGCGCCGACGCTGATCCGGCTCTACTCCGGCCGCCCCCTGGTCGCGACCCGGTACGAACTGGCCGGCGCGACCGAGGCGGAACTGCTGGTCTACCGGTGACCCCGGACAGCAAACGGGCCGGGTCCCGTCCGCCCCACACGGCGAACGCGACCCGGCCCGGGCGGAACACCCCCGAGATCAGTCGATCCTGACGACCTGGAAGGCCTCCGCCATGCGCCCCGGCGGCAGCCCCGCCGCCCGGGCGTGCTCGCCCAGCCACTCCCGCAGCAGCCCGGCCAGGTCGTCGAAGTGCGCGGTCTGCGAGGTGTGGATGCGCAGGGCCTCCACCTTGCGGTCGAAGACGGAGGTGACGTCGATGTACTGGTTGGGCGTCGGCCCCGTCATCAGCCACAGCTCGGGCACGATCCACGGCTCCAGGCCCTCCTCCTTCAGCAGCGAGGGGTGCGCGAACGGATTGCGCGCCTCGGGGTAGATGGCCCGCAGGGCGGCGTCGCCCACGGCGCGGTGGTCGGGATGCAGGTCGGCTATCCGGCCCCAGTTGATCTCCGGGCTCGGGATCACGGCCCGCTGCGGGCGGACCTCCCGGATCACCCGGCACAGGTCACGGCGCAGCTCCACGCTCGCTTCGACGTAGCTGTCGGGATAGCCGAGGAAGCGGACGTCGTCGACGCCGCTGCGCTTGGCCGAGTGGACCTGTTCGGCGCGCCGCAGGTCTCCCATGGCCTGACGCGGGAGCTGCTCGTCGTAGCCGCCCGCACCGCCGTCGGTGACGATGCAGTACGTCACCCGGGTGGTGCCCTGCGCGATCCACCGCATGACCGTCCCGCTGACGCAGAACTCGATGTCGTCCGGGTGCGCGGCCACGACCAGCAGGGATTCGGGGGCGCTGCGGTCTCTGCGATCGGTCGCGAAGTGTTCCATGTGATCAGCCTGTTCGGCGCGGGCGTGGGCCGCAAGGCGGCTCCTTTGGCGTACTCGCGACATGTCGCCTCTACGCCACTCGAAGACTTCACTGCTCCACATCGTTGAGGGAACCACGCGCGCGTGGGAAGCGGAGGCCACCGGCAATGGGCAGGATTTTCGGCTCTCTCTCGGCCGGGAGGGCCGCCCCCGACCCGGCCGAACTCGCGGCGGTCTCCGCCCGGCAGCGGCACGGCGGCCCCGACGGGCACGAGGTGCTGCGCGGCCCCGGCTGGGCGCTGGGCTGTGACCGGCTCGCCGTGACCGACCCCGGCGGCGGCCGGCAGCCGTACCGGCTGGCGCACCTCCCGGGGGTCGTCGCCGTCCTGGCCGGCGAGATCTACAACCACGCCGAGCTGCGGCGCGAACTCGCCGCCCGCGGCCACCGGTTCCCCGACCAGTGCGACGGCACCCTCCTGCCCGCGCTGTACGCCGAGCACGGGACGGGATTCGCGCGGCGGCTCGACGGGATGTTCGCCGTCGCCGTCCTCGACGTCCGCGCGAGCCCCCGGCTGGTCCTCGCCGCCGACCCCATGGGCACCAAACCCCTGCACTACCACCAGGGCGCGGACGGGACGTTCCGGTTCGCCTCCGAGATCCCGGCGCTGCTGGCCTTCGACGGGGTGCGGACCGCCCCGCGCGCCGACAGCCTCGACACCGTCCTGGCGCTGCGCACGCCGATCTCCGCCCGGACCGCCCTGGAGGGCATCAGCCTCCTCCCCCCGGGCGCCACCGCCGTCGTACACCCTGGACGGCCGGCGGCGCTGCGCCGCATGCCCCCGCCGCAGGACGCCCCCGACCGGCCCCGCCGGGCCACGGCCGACGTGCTGCGGCGGGAGGTGGGCCGCCTCGCGCGGGCCGACGTACCCGTGTGCGTGCTCACCAGCGGCGGCCTCGCCTCGGGCCTGGTCACGGCGCTGGCCGCCGAGTACGCCCGGGAGGCGGGCGCCCCCGCCCCGCACACCTTCCACCTCGCCCACCGGGGCCGCCGGCCCGGCTGCGAGGCCCCGTACGCCCGCGCGGTCGCCCGGCACGCCCGTACCGTCCACCACGAAGTGGCCCTGGACCCCGCCGAGCTGGGGTCGCTGCTGACCCTCACCACCCGGCACCTGGGGCAGCCCGACGCCGACCCGGCCGCGCTCAGCACCTACGCCCTCTTCCGGGCCGTGCGGGAGGCCGGCTACACCGTGGCCCTGACCGGGGACGGCGCCGACGAGCTCTTCGGTGCCTCCGCGCGGGCGCGGGCGGCGGGCACCGGGCCCTTCGTCGCCGACTGGGCCGCCGCCTACACCGACGGGCTCTCCGCCGCGCCCCGGCTGCTGCGCGAGTACCTGTATACCCCCGCCTACCGGGCCTTCATCGCCGAGGAGGGCTCGGCCGCCGACCGCGTCGAGCGGGAGCTGCGCTCCGCGGGCGGCGACCGGCTCGCCGCGGTCACCGCGTTCGAGAGCCGCTGGCGGCTGCCGGCCCGCCACCTGCGCCGGACCGACCACCTGGGCATGGCCTCGGCCGTGGAGGCGAGGATGCCGTTCTGCCGGCCCTCCGTCACCGCCCACGCCCGGTCCCTGTCGCCCCGGCTGCTCCAGGACCGGCGGGCGCTGGCCGAGGCGGGGCGGGAGCTGCTGCCCAAGGCCGTGACCGGGCGGCCCCCGCAGCCGTTCGCGCTGCCCGTCACCGCGATGCTCGCGCCCGGCGGCCCGCTGCTGGAACCCGTACGGGAGCTGCTGTCGCCGGAGCGGCTGGCGCGGGCCGGCCAGGTCCGGCCCGACCGGGTGCGGACCCTGCTGGCCCGTCAGCTGGAGCGGCCGTCGGACCGCGACGCGCTCGCGCTGTGGGCGCTGGCCACGCACGAGCTGTGGACCGAGGTGGTGCGGGGGCTGCGCGTGCCGGTGGACTGGGCCGCCTGACGGAGCTCCGGGCGGTTCCGGCAGTGCCGGCGCAGGCGCGTGGGAGGCGCGGTGGGGGCGGGCTGAGGGCGCGGTGAGGGCCTCCGCTGGCGTGTCCACGCAACGGCGCGAACGCGCAAGCCGATACCAGACCGGGCGGTTCGTTTCTCTGTCAGTCTTGGCTGGGCACCCCGCTACTTCCGTTCCGAGCCTCGCTGCGTTCCTTCGCACCACAGCGTCAAGGAGGTCCCATGAGCACCCCCGTCTGGATCACCGCGACCCCGCCGGCCACCCACGGCGAACTGCACGTCGGCCATCTCGCAGGACCGTACGTCGCCGCCGACGTACTGGCCCGCTACCTGCGGGCCGAGGGCGAGCCCGTCCGGTTCACCACCGGCACCGCCGACCACGCCAGCTCCGTCCACGTCCGCGCCCTGCGCGCCGGACGCAAACCGGAGGAGGTCGCCGAGGGGTACCGCGCCGCGATCACGTCGGACTGGCTGCGCTCGGGCGTCGAGTTCGACCACATCGTGCGCCCCCGCCAGGACAAGGGCTACGGGAGCTGGCTCAAGGACCTCTTCCGGCGGCTGTACGCGGACGGCGTCATCGCCGCCCGGACCCGCCTGACCCCGTACTGCGAACCCTGCGGACGCTGGCTCCACGGGGCGCACGTCACCGGCACCTGCCCGCACTGCGCGGCCCTCAGCGACGGCGGCATGTGCCACGAGTGCGCCCGCCCCAACGACGGCGGCGACCTGCTGGAGCCGCGCTGCGCCCAGTGCGCCTCCCCGGCCTTGCCGCGGCGCTGCCGACGCCTGTACATCCCGCTGGAGCCCCATCGGGAGGCCCTCGCCGAGTACTGGGCCGGCACGGGCCTCCCGCCGCGGCTCGCCGCGCTCTGCGAGTCCCTCGTCGAGGACGGGCTGCCGGACATCGCCGTGTCCCACCCCGCCGACTGGGGACTGCCCGTCCCCGTCGAGGGCTTTCCCGAGCACCGCATCGACGGCTGCTTCGAGGCGGCCGCCATGCACCTCTTCGGCCACGGCGACCACCCGCTGCCCGAACGGGCCGTCCACTTCTGCGGCTTCGGCCACGCCTTCTGCCACGCGGTGCTGCTCCCCGTGCTGCTCTTCGCCCAGGGCGTCAAGCTGCCGCAGAGCTTCTGCGTCAACGAGGCGTACGTCATCGAGGACGAGGCGCTCGTTTGGGGCTCCGGCCAGAAGGCCTGGGCGCTCGACCTGATCACCGAGTACGGATCGGACACCCTGCGCCGGCACGTCCTGCAGGCCCGCCCCCTCGGCCGCCGCACGGCCTTCCACGCCGACCGGCTCGCCGCCGCCCGCCGTGAGCTGGACGAGAGCTGGAACAACTGGCTCGCCCGGCTGTTCGCCGCCGTACGCGAGGAGTGCGCCGGACTGGCCCCCGCGGCCCTGCCCGGCGGCACCGGCTGGGAGGTACTGGAACGACGGCTGCTGCGCGGGGTGGAGGACCTGCGCGAGGCCTACTCGCCGGAGGCCTTCGACCCGCGCAGGGCGGTCGCCCTGCTCGACGAGATGGTCCGCTCGGCGGCCGACTTCGGCCACGTCAACGCGCACGAGGCGCACCGCCCCACCTCCGGCGGACGCCACCTCCCGGTGCTGGCGGCCCAGTTGGCCGTCGCCCGCGCGCTCGGCGCCTGGGCGCGGCCGGTGATGCCGGAGGGCGCGGACCGGCTGGCCGCCGCCCTCAAGGCGGAACCCGGGGGACCCGTCTCGGCCGCGGCACTCGTCCCGCCCGCCCCGGGGACCCGGCTGGCGCCGCCCTCGGGCCCGGTGTTCGGCTTCTAGGCCGTGTCCTTCGGACCGGGCGGGCCCGGCCCGGTCCGAAGGACACGGCTCGGGCGCCCCGGCGACGGCGACCGCACACCCGGCACGACCCGTACCACCCGGCACGGCAGTACGACGGTCCGGCAGCACGACGGTCCGGCACCGATTCAGCACGGCACCCATTCAGCACGGCAGCACTTCCGCACTCCAGCACTCCAGCACGACGACAGAACCGACAGAATCCCTTCTTCGCCGCGTGACCGCGCGCCGGTCACCCGGCGGTGCCGGGCGGACGCGGCCCCTGCCCGTAGGAGCTCCACGTGTCCCTGCGCGTCGCCATGCTCAGTGTCCACACCTCGCCGCTGCACCAGCCCGGCACCGGGGACGCGGGCGGCATGAACGTCTACATGGTCCAGCTCTCCCGCGCCCTCGCCGACCAGGGCGTCGAGGTCGACCTCTTCACCCGCTGCCGGGGCGAGGTACGCCCCTGTCCGGACGCCCTCGGCCCCGGCGTGCGGGTCCGCCACCTGGAGGCCGGCCCGCGCGCCGCCCTCGCCAAGGAGGACATGCCCGCCCTGGTCGTGCCGTTCTCGCTGGCCCTGCTCAAGGAGGAGCGGCGCTACGACCTGGTCCACTCGCACTACTGGCTGTCCGGGCAGGCCGGCCGCATCGCCGCCGCCGGCTGGCGCATCCCGCTGGTGCACACCGCGCACACCCTGGCCCGGGTGAAGAACGGGGCCCTCGCCGAAGGCGACACCCCCGAACCGGAGCTGCGGATCCGCGGCGAGCACCAGGTCACC
Source organism: Streptomyces sp. NPDC043896 (assembly GCF_056435605.1). Taxonomy (NCBI): domain Bacteria; kingdom Bacillati; phylum Actinomycetota; class Actinomycetes; order Kitasatosporales; family Streptomycetaceae; genus Streptomyces; species Streptomyces sp. NPDC043896. The sequence goes on along the minus strand of NZ_JBWKEE010000012.1, from coordinate 175,226 downwards.
GCCTCCGCCGACCGCCTCATCGCCAACACGGCCGACGAGGCACGGGCGCTGCGCGAGCTGTACGGCGCCGAGGGCCGGCGTACGGAGATCGTCCGGCCCGGTGTCGACCTGCGCACCTTCGGACCCGGACGGGGACGGGCCGCGGCGCGGGCCCGGCTGGGACTGCCGGCCGACGCCTTCATCCCCCTGTACGCGGGCCGCATCCAGCCCCTCAAGGGCCCCGACGTGATGGTGCGCGCCATCGCCGAACTGCTGCGGGAGGACCCGGAGCTGCGCCGGCGGACCGTCGTCCCGGTCGTCGGCGGGGATTCGGGGGCCGGGCCGCGCGGCGACGCCTGGGAACTGGCGCGGGAACTGGGGGTGGCGGACGTACTGCGCCACCACCCGCCGGTGCCGCAGGCCGAGCTGGCCCAGTGGTACCGGGCGGCGGACGTCCTGCTGGTGCCCTCGCGCAGCGAGTCCTTCGGGCTGGTCGCGCTGGAGGCCCAGGCCTGCGGGACCCCGGTCCTCGCCTCGGCCGTCGGCGGGCTGCCGACCGCCGTCCGGGACCGGGAGACGGGACTGCTCGTACGGGACAACGACCCGGTGGAGTACGCCCGTTGCCTGCGCTGGTTCGCGGAGCACCCGGGGGAGGCCGCGGCGATGGGGCGGGCGGCGGTGCGCCACGCCCGGAACATGAGCTGGCGGGCCGCGGCCGAACGGACCCTGGAGGTCTACCGGGACGTGCTGCGCGAGGAGCGGTGGGGCCCGGACGTGAGTGAGGCAGGAGCGGCGGCACGCTCCTGCCTCGCCGACACCTCTCCCCTGGAGGGTCGAGAAGGCCGGAAGGCCACCCTAACAGCTCTTTTGAGTTGACCAAAGATGTGCAGGTGTAACGTCTGTATGAACTCCAGATCCGCCCTAAACGCGCTACAGGGAAGTGGCCCGGCCGTGGCATCCATATGAGAATGGAGATGTCTTCGACGGAATACCGGCGGCACGGATCCGCGGAGACGGAATCGATATTCCAACTCCCTGGAGGAAATCATGTCCGCTGCGTACGCCACCGGAATCCACGGGAACGCCCGTCACGCCGCTCCCGCCCGCCCGTCCTGTATCGCGGCCCTCGCCGGCCGCTCGTCGTCCCGCGCTGACGACAACGGCTGGGACTGAACGGCCCGCCCCGCTCACGCGGGTGAAGCCCCGCGACCGCCCTCGGGCGGTCGCGGGGCTTTTCGCTTCCCCGCTCTGCCGTATTTCGCGGCGCGGGAGTATTTCGGTGGTATTTCCGGGGGTCTCCGCACAAGGATCGGACATTCCGTCGAGGATCGCCGGAGGCTGGTCCGTGGTGGGTGAAATCAGTCCAGCCAGCCGAGCCGCTGGGCGCGTACGCCGGCCTCGAAACGGCTCGACGCCCCCATTTCCTGCATCAATTCGGACAGCATTCGGCTCACCGTCCGCAGGGACACCCCGAGATTCCGGGCGACCTTCTCGTCCTTCATTCCCGAGGCGAGCATCTTCAGGGCGGCCCGCTGCTGTTCGGACAGCCCGTCTCCGCCGAGTTCCGGCGCGACGTCGTCGCCGTACGGGGTCGCCGCGTGCCAGCAGTGCTCGTACAGCGCGAGGTAGGAGCGGACCAGGGCGGGGCCGCGGGCCAGGATGGCGCCGGCCGCCCGGTCGTCGGGGTGCACGGGCAGCACGGCGAACTGCTGGTCCGCGATGATCATATTCATCGGGACGGCGGGCGACAGGCGGATCTCCACCCCGGCCTCGACCCGGCGGCGGAGCATCTCCACCGCCTCCGGCGAGGTGGTGATGCGCTGGTGGTAGATGGCGCGGATGCGCACCCCGTTGTCGATCTGGCGGCGGTCGCGGCTGAGCACCCGGTCCGCGACCTCCCGGACCAGTGCCGTCACGTGCATGGACGTCAGGTCGTGCCGGATGACGTCGGTGATGTCCTCCAGTACCTGCTGGATCCGGGCGTAGTCGTCCAGGATCTCGACCTCGACGTCGGAACCGTTCAGTGAACCGGGCCGCAGAAACCTTCCGACCAGGGTTTCCAGGGCGCTGTACGCCCGGTCCGACTCGTCCAGGTGCTCGCGCAGCCGCTCGCGTTCGCGCTGGAGCATCCGCAGCAGGGCGATCTCGGGGTCGACGACGGTCACCGCGTCCGGGCCCGGTTCCCAGGCGCCGGACTGGAGGTCGGCGCGGGTGGCGTGGGTGGTCCCCGTCGGCACGATGAGGCCGAGGGCGGTCAGCTCCGCGCGCCACTTCTCGTACTCCTCGGGCGCGAGCCCGAGTTCGCGGAAGACCTCGTTCAGATCGGACACCCCGCGCAGGCGCAGCTCCTGATAGAAGGCCAGCACCCTGTCGGCGGACTGGATGCCGTCCTTGCCGTCGCCCGTTGCCATCGCGAAGCGACCCCCTCATCTTACGAATCGACAGTCACACTTTGGCACATGCCTGCCGGAGGGCTCCCGCCCCCTCGAAGGGGATGTGACGGGGGTCACAGACCGCCTCTGAGGTGCGCGCCTGCGCTTCCGGCCGGCCCGGACGCGACCCCGCCGGAGTGCCGGTGCACCCCTGTGCGCGCCAACTCCCTTGCGGGAAAGGGGATGCGGGGACGGATGAGGGGGTGCGGGGCGGGCGCGGCCCGTGCCCGCCGGCCGTCAGTCCTGCGCGGCGAGCAGGCAGTCGGGGCACAGCCCCTTGAAGATGACCTCGGCCCCCTCGCCCATCCGCCACGCGCGGATCGTCTCGCCGGCCGGCTCGGGCACCTCGGCCCGTACGTTCTCCACCCGGCCGCAGCGCACGCACAGAGCGTGCTGGTGGGGCGGGCCGGAGATCTCGAAGACGGCGGGCAGGCCGGGGCGGTCGAACTTCGACGCCAGCCCGGTCTCCAGGAAGTGCCGCAGCATCTCGTAGACGGCCTGGCTGGTCAGGGTCCCGAGCCGCTCGCGGGCGGCGGCCGTGATGGACTCGACGTCCATGTGGCCGCCCGCCGCCAGGACCTGCAGCACCTCCAGACGCGGCCCGGTGACGCGCAGCCCCACGTCGCGGAGGCGCTGGATCACCGCCTCGCGGCCGGTCGACCCCTCCACGACAGCCATCATTCCGCCACCATCCGCGATCTGGTCCACTCAAACCTTTGTGGGCATCGTACCTCTTGCCCGGCCTCGTGGAACGGGACGGCCGGGAGGGGGCGCCGGAACCCTCCGCGCCGGAGGGTTCCGGGACGGCCCGTCAGTCCGCGGCCCGGCAGACCAGCAGGACGCTCTCCGTCCGCTCGTCGACGCGGTGCCCGCGCCGGCGCTCCACGCGCAGGCCCGCCGCGTGCAGTTCGGCGGTGAGGCGCTCCGGGTCGACGATCCACTTGCGGGTGGTCCGCGTCACCCGGTCGGTGCTCAGCTTGCCCGTCCGCAGGGAGTGGTAGGTGATGTGCTCGCCCATCCCGTCCAGGTCGAACACCTGGCTGGCCACCGTCCACTCCTCGACCCCGTCGAAGCGCGGTACCTGGAACGCCCAAGTGCGCCGGGGTTCCTCCGACAGCCCGCGCAGCAGGTGCGCCGTGTAGTCGAGGGCGAGCACCCCGCCCGGCTCCAGGTGTGCGGCGATCTCGCGCAGCAGCCCGGGACGGTCCTGCGGCGCGACCGCCGAGACCATCGACCCGGCCAGCAGCGCCAGCCGGTACGTGCCCCGCAGCCGCAGCCCCGCCAGATCGGCCCGGGTGGTCACCAGGCGCCGCGACACCTGAGGCCCGATCCGCCGGCCCCAGGCCTCCAGCCGCTCCAGGGAGGCGGCGTCGCGGTCGACGGCCTCGACGCGGAAGCCGTGGCGGGCGAACGGCACCGCGAGCCGTCCCGCACCGCAGCCCAGGTCCAGGACCGGGCCGCCGCACCGCCTGGCCAGGCTCAGGTAGCGGACGATGTCCGCGCTGTGCGGGCCCAGCAGCGCGTCGTGCAGCCAGACCGCGTCCTCCTCGGCGGGGGCGGCCGACTCCAGGCCGGGCAGGAAACCGGCGGGCGACGGGACGGCCGCCCCGCCGGGCGCCCACGGGACGACCGCGGCCGCGCGCGCGGACGCCGGGGCGGGTGTGAACGGGGCGGGCACGACCGGCAGGACGGGCAGGGAAGTGCCGCTCGGGGTGTGCATCGCTCCTCCAGGGGGTCGCTCGGTCCAGCCGTCCGGGGCGTGGATCCCGTGCCGCCGGGACCGCGCCGCTGGTGAAATCCTGTCCTGCGGAGGAGGGCCGGGGCCAGAGCGACGGGCTGCGTGAACACGCGATGGCGTGGATCTGCCACGCCGCCCGGAGGGTGGGGCGCCGTCAGAGGGCGCGGCCGAGCCTGACCGGGGTGAGGCAGTCGAAGCCGTGGTGGGTGAAGAAGGGGAGCGCCGGGGCCTTCTCGACGGGCAGCGTGACCGCCTGGTACGCCGCCCCGTGCTTCCGCATCCGGTCGGTGGCCGCCTCCAGCAGCGCCCTGCCGATGCCCTCCCGCTGCCGGGCCGGGGTCACGCACAGGGCGTAGATCTCACCCTCGGCGGGCACCGGCACCCCGCCCGAAACGGCCCCGACGACGGTGCCTTCGGAGTCCTCCGCGACCAGCCAGCCGAGCCAGGCGGGCGCCCCGCCGGGAATTTCTATTTCCGCTCTTATGCGGGGCAGGGCGCAATGATCGGACACCAGCCGGCCCGCCCGGATTTCCCCGAGGGCCTCGCCGTAGCCGTCGCGAATCGCCTCGGCGAGGAGCCGGGAAATCGCCGTCGCGTCCCCGGGCGCTGCCGTCCGCACGTCAGCCAGCAGCATTCTTTCCGCACCTCTCGCCGTACCGGTCCTGAGCCCGCACGCGCTCAGAATAGCGGGCAATTCGAGTGGCCGGGGGCGCCGGTAAATCTACGAATTGGCTTAGTAAATAACCGGGTTGACGCAGGACGGAGGCGAGAGAAGGGGAAGAACGCGATCCGCCGTCAGGAGGTCCAACAACACGCGACGACCAGCGGAACGACGGCCGACACCGCCCCCGCCACCGCTAACACCCCCCGAAGCACCGGACGCCCCGCGCGGCGCGGACCCAGGATGCGCCGCATCCGCACCGCCGCCGACGGACCGCCCGCCGCGAAGGCCCTGCGCGGCGCGCGGCCCGCGGCCAGCGCGTACAGCGCCGTGGCCAGCGCGTCGCTGGAACACCCGCGCAGCGCCCGGTCGTCGGCGGCCATCTCCAGCAGCAGCGGCACCGTCCGCCCGCCGATCCGGGCCAGCGGCAGCCGGCGGAACACCGCCGAGTACGCGCCCGCCGCCGCGACCAGCAGGTGGTGCCGGCCGCCGATGTGGGCCCGCTCGTGCGCGAGCGCCGCGGCCAGCTCCTGTTCCGTCAGGACCTCCAGCGCACCCGAGGACACCACGACCCGGCGTGAGCGCCCCGGCAGGCAGTACACCGCCGGACGCGCGTCCTCCAGTACCGTCGCGCCCAGCCGGGCGTCGTACCGGCCGACGAGGCGCAGCAGTTCGGCGTGCCGGGTGCGGGCCCGGCGCGCCCGCACGAGTTCGCGTACGAAACCGACGCCGGGCACCATCAGGACCGCCAGCGCCGACGCGGCCGCGACGGCCTCGCGCGCGGTGGCCGCGGCCAGTCGGGCGGGCGAGGGCGGGGTCAGGGTCATGACCGCGTCGATGAGCCGGTGGCTGGTCTCCGCCGGCAGCAGCAGCTGCGCGGGCAGCAGCGCCGTCGACAGCGCGAAGACGGCGCCGCACACGATCCAGGAGGCCAGGCCCATCCGGGGCACCTGCTGGGCCCAGCGGGCACGGACCAGCAGCCACGGGAGCACGAGCCCGGTGATCAGGGCGACTCCGAGGGGAGGCAGGACGTGGTGGTTCACCGGCCGCTCCCGCCCTCGGAGGGACGGCCCGGGCGGGCGGCGCGCAGCGCCTCGTCCAGGGCCTCCACGTCCTCGTGGGACATGCGTTCCACGAACCGCAGCAGCGTGGCCCTGCGGTCCTGGCTGTCGCCGAGCGCGTCCTGCATCAGCGCCGCGGTGTACTCCTCGCGGCTGCGCACCGCCTGGTACATCCAGGCCCGGCCCGATTTCTCGCGGCTCAGCCAGCCCTTGCGGTACAGGATGTCGGCCACGGTCATCACGGTCGTGTAGGCGACCTTGCGGACCCGGTTTATGTCGTCCACGATCTCGCGGACCGAGGCGGGGCGTTCCCACTGCCACACCCGGTCCATGATCTCGGCCTCCAGCTCTCCCAGCCGGCGTACGCGCATCCCTCTCGGACCTCCCCCTCGCGAGCGGCTCATCGTACGGCCCGCCGTGCCGGCGGGGGCATACCCCGGCCCGGTACGAGGGCGCCGGAACGCCCGCCGCCCCTCCACCGGACCGCGCGGTGGAGGGGCGGCGGGTGCCGGGGGCGCGCTCAGTCGGCGGCGGCCCGGAAGCCGCGCAGGCGCAGGCTGTTGCCGACGACGAAGACCGAGGAGAAGGCCATGGCCGCACCGGCGATCATCGGGTTGAGCAGTCCGGCCGCGGCGAGCGGCAGGGCGGCCACGTTGTAGGCGAAGGCCCAGAAGAGGTTCGAGCGGATGGTGCCGAGGGTCTTGCGGGCGAGCCGGATGGCGTCCGCCGCGGCGCGCAGGTCGCCGCGCACCAGGGTCAGGTCGCCGGCCTCGATGGCCGCGTCGGTGCCGGTGCCCATGGCCAGGCCCAGGTCGGCCTGGGCGAGGGCGGCCGCGTCGTTGACGCCGTCGCCGACCATCGCGACGCTGCGGCCCTCGGACTGCAGCCGCTTGACGACGTCGACCTTGTCCTGCGGCATGACCTCCGCGATGACCTCGTCGATGCCGACCTCGCGGGCCACCGTCTCGGCGACGGCCTTGTTGTCGCCGGTCAGCAGGATCGGGGTGAGGCCGAGGGCGCGCAGCCGGCGGATGGCCTCCGCGCTGGTGTCCTTGACCGCGTCGGCGACCTCCAGGACCGCGCGGGCCTCGCCGTCCCAGGCCACCGCGATCGCGGTGCGGCCGGCGGCCTCCGCCTCGGCCTTGGCGCGCTCCAGGTGCGGGGGCAGCTCCATCGCCCACTCGGCGAGCAGCTTGCCGCGGCCGACGAGCACGGCGTGCCCGTCGACGATGCCCTGGACGCCGAGCCCCGGGATGTTGGCGAAGTCCTCGGGGGCGGGCAGGGTGCCGACCTTCGCGGTGGCGCCGGCGGCGACCGCCTGGGCGATGGGGTGCTCGGAGGCGTGCTCCAGGGCTCCGGCGAGGCGCAGCACCTCGGCCTCGTCGGTGCTGTCGGCGGTGTGGACGCGGAGCAGGGTCATCTGGCCGGTGGTGACGGTGCCGGTCTTGTCCAGGACGATGGTGTCGACCTTGCGGGTGCTCTCCAGCACCTCGGGTCCCTTGATCAGGATGCCGAGCTGGGCGCCGCGGCCGGTGCCGACCATGAGGGCGGTGGGGGTGGCCAGGCCCAGGGCGCAGGGGCAGGCGATGATCAGGACGGCGACCGCGGCGGTGAAGGCGGCCGCGAGGCCGGAGCCGGTGCCGAGCCAGAACCCGAGGGTGGCCAGGGCCAGTCCGATGACGACCGGGACGAACACCGCGGAGATCTTGTCGGCGAGCCGCTGGGCGGCGGCCTTGCCGTTCTGGGCGTCCTCGACCAGCTTGGCCATCCGGGCGAGCTGGGTGTCGGCGCCGACGCGGGTGGCCTCGATGACGAGGCGGCCGCCGGCGTTGAGGGTGGCGCCGGTGACGGAGTCGCCGGCGGAGACCTCGACGGGGACGGACTCGCCGGTGAGCATGGAGGCGTCGACGGCGGAGGAGCCCTCGACGACGGTGCCGTCGGTGGCGATCTTCTCGCCGGGCCGGACCAGGAAGCGGTCGCCGACCTGGAGGTCGGCGGTCGGCACGGTGACCTCCGCGCCGCCGCGCAGCACCGTGACCTCCTTGGCGCCCAGTTCGAGCAGCGCCTTGAGCGCGGCGCCGGCCTTGCGCTTGGACTTGGCCTCGAAGTAGCGGCCCGCCAGGATGAAGGCGACGACGCCCGCCGCGGCCTCCAGGTAGATGTTCCCCGCGCCGTCCGTCCGGGCGATGGTGAGCTCGAAGGCGTGGGTCATGCCGGGGGTGCCGGCGGTGCCGAAGAACAGGGCCCACAGCGACCACAGGAACGCGGCGATCGTGCCCACCGAGATCAGGGTGTCCATGGTGGCCGCGCCGTGCTTGGCGTTGGTCCAGGCGGCGCGGTGGAAGGGCCAGGCCGCGTACGTGACGACGGGCGCGGTCAGGGTCAGCGAGAGCCACTGCCAGTAGTCGATCTGGAGGGCCGGGACCATCGCCATCGCGATGACGGGAACCGCGAGGGAGACGGCGGCCACCAGCCGCTGGCGCAGCGGACCGAGTTCGTCGGCCTCCGGCTGCTCCGCCCCGGCGTCGCCGGCGGGCGCGCCGCCCGTGCGCGGCGGCGCTGGTTCGCGCGCGGTGTACCCGGTGGCCTCGACGGTGGCGATCAGGTCCGCGACCGAGACCTCGGTGTCGAAGGTGACCTTGGCCTTCTCGGTGGCGTAGTTGACGGTGGCCTCGACGCCGTCCATGCGGTTGAGCTTCTTCTCGATGCGTGCCGCGCACGAGGCGCAGGTCATGCCGCCGATGGCGAGCTCGACCTGGGCGGCGCCGGAGGTGATGGTGGTCATGAGTGCTGCTCCTCGTTCGAGCGCGGAGGTGGGTGCCGGGGCCCGGTGGACGGACGGGGCCCCGGCGGCCGGGTGGGTCGGGGGCGGGGCGGGTGTCAGGCCCGGCCGGTCAGCTCGTAGCCCGCGTCGTCCACGGCCGCGGTGATCGCGGCGTCGTCGGGCTCGCCGGCGGTGGTGACGGTGACCACGCCGCCGTCGACGTCGACGTCGACGGAGACGACGCCGTCGAGCGCGCCGACGGAGGCCGTGATCGCGGTCCGGCAGTGCCCGCAGGACATGCCGGACACGCGGTAGACGGTGGCGGTGGTGTCGACGACGGCCACGGCGGTCGTGGTCTCGCCGGCGTTGGTGCCGCAGCTGCCTTCGGGGGTGCAGCAGGAAGACATGTGTTTCTCCTTGATCGGACCTCGGTGGTGCGGAATACCGGCGCGGTGGATACCCGGTGGGGGTATCTCCGGCCTGACTCCAGATATACCCCCCCAAGGTATGCACCGCAAGTGTTCCTCCAGCTTGACTTGATACCCCTGGGGGGTATCGTGAAGTCCATGGAACCGCTGGACGCGGCAGTGGTACGTACGTGTAGGGGAGATCAGCCATGAACACCGGAGTGAAGATCACCGTTTTCGCCGCCGCGCTGGCGGCGACCTTCGGGACCGCCTACGGGGTGGGCGTGGGCGTGGGCCCCGTGGGCGCGCCGGCCAAGCCGGCGCACGGGGGCCACGCGGCGCAGGCCCAGGACGGCTCCGGGGCGTCCGCGGGACACGGGGGCCACGACCGGGCGGCGGCCCAGGGCCCGGCGGCCGGCGGGCTCCAGGTCTCCGAGGGCGGGTACACCCTGAGCCTGGACACCCCGCGGATCGCGGCGGGCCAGGGCGAGCTGAAGTTCTCGGTCAAGGACGCGGAGGGCCGCAAGGTCACCGCGTACAAGACCGAGCACGGCAAGGAGCTGCACTTCATCGTGGCCTCGCGCGACCTCACGGTCTACCGCCACCTGCACCCGGTGCGGGACGCGGACGGCACCTGGTCGGCGCCGGTGGACCTGCCCGCGGCGGGCGCGTACAAGGCGTTCGCGGACTTCGCCCCCGCCGCCCCGGGCGCGAAGAACGTCACCCTCGGCGCGGACCTCTCGGTCCCCGGGGCGTACGCGCCGAACCCGATGCCGCCGGCCGTGAACACGGCGGAGGCGGACGGCTACCAGGTCGCCCTGGGCGGCACCCTCGACCCCGGCAAGGCGGGCGAGCTCAAGCTCACGGTCAGCAAGGACGGCAGGCCCGTCACCAACCTGGAGCCCTACCTGGGGGCGTACGGCCACCTCGTCGCCCTGCGCGACGGAGACCTGGCCTACCTGCACGTCCACCCCAACGAGGGCGGCCCCGGCCCGGACGTCTCCTTCACCGCGACCGCCCCGAGCCCCGGCACCTACCGGCTCTTCCTGGACTTCCAGCACGAGGGAAAGGTGCGCACGGCGGCCTTCACGGTCAACGCGGGCGGCGGCGCCGCCGCGAAGCCGGCGGACCCGGCCGCGCCCCCCTCGGCGGCACCGGAGGAGCAGGACGGGCACTCCCACTGAGGGCATACCCCGGAGGGGTGACGACGTTTCACGACGAGAGGGACGTACGAACGGGAAGGGATCGATCGCCGTGCCCGCTTACACCGCACAGACCGCACATCCCGGTGGCACCGCCACCGCCCCAGCCCCCGCCTACAGCGCGCACAAGGACGACGTCCTCAAGCGGCTGCGCCGCATCGAAGGCCAGGTGCGCGGCCTCCAGCGGATGGTGGAGGAGGGGACGTACTGCATCGACGTGCTCACCCAGGTCAGCGCCGCCACCAAGGCCCTGCAGTCCTTCGCGCTGACCATGCTGGAGGACCACCTCCACTCCTGCGTCGCGGACGCGGTCGCCGAGGGCGGCGACAGGGCCCGGGACAAGGTGGAGGAGGCCTCGCGCGCCATCGCCCGCATGGTCCGCTGACGTTCTGCCGGCCCACTGGTCGGCAGGCCCGCTGGTCCGCCGGTCCGCTGACGGTCCGCAGGCCCGCAACCCCGACGCCCCGCCCCGGGGCAGCCGGGGCGGGGCGGGGCGGCATGGGCGGTACGGCGGCGTCAGACGATGTCCTCCGCGATGTCCGCCTGCTCGCGGGCGTTGCCGTACGCGGCCGGGGTGCCGTACGAGCGGCGGGCGGCGTACCACCACACGCTGGCGAGGACCAGGACGACCGCCAGGGCGATCACCGCGTAGTTCATCGAGTCGATCGTGACCGGGGACTTCTGCGGCAGACAGAACAGCACGGTGACCACGGCCACCCACACGACGGCGATCCAGCCGACCGGCTTGCTCCAGCGGCCCAGGCTCCACGGCCCGGGCCGGAAGCGGTCGCCCGCGCGCAGCCGCAGGTAGATCGGGATGGCGTACGCCGGGGTGATGCCGATGACGTTGATGGCGGTCACCGCGCCGTAGGCGGTGGCGGAGTACAGCGAGGGCAGCGCGAGGACACCGGCGACGACGACGGACAGCCAGACCGCCGGGACCGGGGTCTGGGTGCGGCTGCTGACCCTGCGCCACACGGCGGAGCCGGGGAGCGCGTTGTCACGGCTGAAGGCGAAGACCATCCGGCTCGCGGCGGCGACCTCGGCGTTGCCGCAGAAGAGCTGCGCGACGATGACGACGAGCAGCAGGGCGGTGGCGCCGCCGGTGCCCAGGGCGTCGAGGAAGATCTGGGCCGGCGGGACACCGGTGCCGGTGCCCTGGACGGCCGCGTAGTCCTTGATGGCGAAGGTGAGCCCCGCCAGCAGGGCGAACCCGGCGATCCAGGAGACCCAGATGGCCCGCACGATCCCCTTGGCCGCGGAGACGGAGGCGTTCGAGGTCTCCTCGGAGAGGTGCGCGGAGGCGTCGTAGCCGGAGAAGGTGTACTGGGCGAGCAGGAGGCCCACGGCCGCCACGTAGAACGGGTTGGCCCAGCCGGTGTCGTTGACGAACTCGGTGAAGACGAACGACGGCGACTGGTGGTGGTCGGGGACGAGCGCCAGGGCGCCGACGATCAGGGCGACGCCGCCCAGGTGCCACCAGACGCTGACGGAGTTGAGCACGCTGACGAGGCGGACGCCGAAGAGGTTGAGCGCGGCGTGCAGCAGCAGGATGCACAGGAAGATCACGAACGTCAGGCCGGGGGTGGGCACGACGCCGAACTGGAGGTTGAGGAGGGCGCCGGTGAACAGCGCGGCTCCGTAGTCGATGCCGGCGATGGCACCGAGGAGGCCGAGCAGGTTCAGCCAGCCCGTGTACCAGCCCCAGCGGCGGCCGCCGAGCCGGTCGGCCATGTAGTAGAGCGCGCCGGAGGTCGGGTAGGCGCTGGTCACCTCGGCCAGGGCCATGCCCACGCAGAGGACGAAGAGGCCGACGCCGGCCCAGCCCCACAGCATCACGGAGGGGCCGCCGGTGCCGAGACCGAAGCCGTACAGGGTCATGCAGCCGGACAGCACGGATATGACCGAGAAGCTGATGGCGAAGTTGCCGAAGCCGCCCATCCGGCGGGCGAGGACGGGCTGGTAGCCGAGCTCTCTGAGCCGCTCCTCCTCGTCCTGGTGGGGCGGGGCCTTGCGGTCCGGGCGGGCTGCCGGCGTGGTGCGCGACACGGGGGTACCTCCGAAGGGCTTCGAGCACGGGGACGGGAACGGGGGAGGGAGACGGGGGAGGGGAAGGGGGAAGCCGAAGGGGCTGGGCGGGGCGCGGTGCCGGTCAGTTCCGGTCGGCCAGGCTGCGGGACCTGGCGCGCAGGAACACCTCCTCGGCCAGGGCCGCGTCGGCCGGGTCGGCGGTCCGCCGGGCCCACGGCAGGGTGGTCCAGTACCCGCCCATCGCGTCGAAGACCCGGGCGGCCCCCTCGAACAGGTGGGCACCCCACAGGGCGTGCGCGAGATGGTTCAGGTCGAGCGGCGAGGCGTACGCCGGGTCCGCGTACGGGAACCAGGTGCCCAGGGCGTGGGCCGCGTCACGGACGGCGCCCTCGGTGACCCAGTGCAGGTCGAGCGCCCGCTCCTGCCCGCCCTCGCTGCGGTAGCGCTCGACGTGGACGTAGAGCGGCAGCAGGTGCACGGCGGACCCGGACGGCGCCGTACCGGCCGCCCAGCGGGCGAAGTTGGTGGCCTCGGCGTGCACCCCGGGGGTGCCCGCGTACACGAACTGGAGCATCCGGTGGTAGGCCTCGCGGTTGAACGGGTCCCGCTTGTCGGCCTCGGCGAGGATGCCCCAGGGTCCGGGAGGCAGCATCGGGCCGGGCGGGCGCAGCCGGTGCTCGTCGAACCGGCGCTCGCCGTCGAGGAGGGCGAGGGCGAGCAGGCAGACCCAGGGCACGGGGTCGGCCGGGCTGATGCCGGCGGCGCTCCGGCAGGCGTGCCAGGCCTCCCGCCACAGCTCGTGCGTGCGGGGGTGGCCCGCGCGGTGGGCGCGTACGGCGCGCTCGACGGCGACCCGGGTGTGCATCACCGTCGCGGCGGTGCTGGTGGGCTGCTCGGCCCGCCAGGCCTGGACCACGTCGGAGCCGGCGGCGACCGCGGCGAGTACCTGGGTGCGCTGGGTCCACAGACCCCAGCCGTCGGTCCGCTCCAGCAGCCGCGCCATCGACAGCCAGCGCCCGGTGCGCAGGTCCTGGACAGCGGCACGCAGGTCGTCGTCGAGGCCGGCGGGGTGGTAGACGGGCCGGAAATCGCCGGCGGCCATCACCTCGTCCCGGACGGAACGGGGCCGGAACGGGCTCGTCTCGTGGTCATCGTGGTCATCGGTCCTCGGGTCGCATGGAGGGACGGGTCGGGCCCGACCGGCGTCCGACCGCCGCGCCGCGATCGGCCGGCGCGGCACCGGGGATGCGTGAACCATGCGCCAGCCGGCCGGCGAACCCCCGCCGTCGACCCCCGGGCGGCGCCCTTACCGCCCGTTGATCGGCGATCACTATAAGGTGCGTACGGCCGTTCGCCCCGTGATTCTTTCTCGAACGCACGTATCAAGCCATGCGTGGTGGGTGATCTTGCGTCAGTTTCAACTCCCCCTGTCCTGAAGGATCTTGACGGGCCGCCCCGCCTGGTGGAGGCTTCCGACCGGCGGTCGACCGACCAGCCTGAACGCGGAGGACGGAGTCGCGATGACGGGCCCGGTGCTCGCTGTGGACCAAGGCACCTCGGGGACCAAGGCCCTCGTCCTGTGTCCGGAACGCGGGGTCATCGGCTCGGCCTCCGCCCCCGTACGGCCCCGGTACCTGCCGGACGGCCGGGTGGAGGTGGACCCTGCCGAGCTGCTGCGATCCGTCGTCGACGCCGGACGCGCCGCACTGGCGGAGGCCGGTGAACCGGCCGTCGCGGTGGGCCTCGCCAACCAGGGCGAGACCGTGCTCGCGTGGGACCCCGCGAGCGGCGAGCCGCTGACCGACGCGATCGTCTGGCAGGACCGCCGCGCCGCAGGGCTCTGCGCCGAACTCGCCCCGCACGCCGACCTCTTGCGCGAACGGACCGGCCTGCCGCTCGACCCCTACTTCGCCGCCCCCAAGATGGCCTGGATACGCCGCCACCTGACCCGGAGGGGCGTCGTCACCACCAGCGACGCGTGGCTCGTGCACCGCCTCACCGGCGCGTTCGTCACCGACGCGGCGACCGCGGGCCGCACCCAGCTGCTCGACCTCGACACCGTCGGCTGGTCGCGGACGGCGCTCGACGCCTTCGGCCTCGACGGCGAGCCCCTGCCGCGGGTCGTCGACGCGGACACCCGCGTCGGAACCACCACCGCCTTCGGCCCCGAACTGCCGCTGACCGGGCTGCTCGTCGACCAGCAGGCGGCCCTGCTCGCCCAGAGCGTCACCGCACCCGGCGCCGCCAAGTGCACCTACGGCACCGGCGCGTTCCTGCTCGCCCAGACCGGACCGAACCCCCGCCGCAGCTCCACCGGACTGGTCGGCTGCGTGGCCTGGCGGATCGCCGGACGGACCAGCTACTGCCTCGACGGCCAGGTGTATACGGCCGCCTCCGCCGTACGCTGGCTCACCGACCTCGGCGTCATCTCCGGCGCCGGGGACATCGACGCCGTCGGCGGCGGCGTCCCCGACTCCGGCGGCGTCACCTTCGTCCCCGCGCTCGCCGGGCTCGCCGCCCCGTGGTGGCGCGGCGACGTGCGGGGCTCCGTCACCGGTCTCGGTCTCGGCACCACCGCCGGGCACCTCGTGCGCGCCCTCTGCGACGGCATCGCCGCCCAGGTCGCCGAGCTCGCGGACGCGGCCGCCGCCGACCTGGGAGCCCCGCTCACCACCCTGCGCGTCGACGGCGGACTGACCCGCTCCGCCCTGCTCATGCAGGCCCAGGCCGATCTGCTGCGGATCCCCGTCGAGGTGTCCGCGCTGCCGGACGCCACCGCCCTCGGCGTCGGCGCCGTGGCCCGGCTCGGGCTCGACCCCTCCCTCACCGTCCGCGAAGCCGTGCCCGAATGGAAGCCGTCCGCCGTCTACGAGCCCAGGGCCGGCGCCGACGAGGCCGCCGAGCGCCGAGCCCGCTTCCGCACGGCGGTCGCGGCCCTGCTCCACGGGCAGGCGGCCGCGGGCCCGGCGCTCGACGGCCCGGCACCCGCGGCCCCCGCACTCGACGGCCCGGCATGACCGTCACCACCCGCGGCCCCCTCCCCGCCGGCCGGGAGTACGACGTCACCGTCATCGGCGCCGGCGTGGTGGGCGCGGCCATCGCCCGCGAACTCGCCCGTCTCCCGCTGCGGATCGCGCTGCTCGACGCCGCCGACGACGTCGGCGACGGCAGCTCCAAGGCCAACACCGCCATCCTCCACACCGGCTTCGACGCCGTACCCGGCTCCCTGGAGTCCCGGCTCGTCCGCGACGGCAGCCGGCGGCTCGCCGCGTACGCCGCCGAGAGCGGAATCCCGGTGGAACCGCTCGGCGCCCTCCTCGTGGCCTGGGACGAGGAGCAGCGCGCCGCCCTGCCGGCCCTCGCCGACAAGGCCCGGCGCAACGGCCACCACGGGACGCGGATCCTGCCGGCCGCGGACGTGCGGTCCCGGGAACCGGAACTCGGCCCCGGAGTGCTCGGAGCGCTGGACGTACCGGGCGAGTCGATCATCTGCCCCTGGACCACCACGCTCGCGTACGCGACGCAGGCGGTCCGCGCGGGAGCCGACCTCCACCTCGGCTGCCGGGTCGAGGCCGTCACCCCGGGCGAGCCGCACCTGCTGGCCACCGGCCGGGGGCCGCTGCGCACCCGGCACCTCGTCAACGCCGCCGGCCTGTACGCCGACGAGATCGACCGGCTGCTCGGCCACGCGGACTTCACCGTGACCCCCCGGCGCGGCCAGCTGGTCGTCTTCGACGACCTCGCCCGGGGCCTCGTACGCCACATCCTGCTGCCGGTGCCGGGAGCGCTCGGCAAGGGGGTCCTGGTCACCCCGACCGTCCACGGGAAGGTGATGCTCGGGCCGACCGCCGAGGACCTGGACGACAAGACGGCCACCGGGTCCACCGCCGAAGGCCTCGCCCTGCTGCGCGACAAGGGCCGCCGGATCCTGCCCGCCCTCCTGGACGAGGAGGTCACCGCCGTGTACGCGGGGCTGCGGGCCGCCACCGCCTGCGAGGACTACGCGATCCGCGCCCACCCGGCGCAGCGGTACGTCACCGTGGGCGGGATCCGCTCGACCGGCCTGAGCGCCTCGATGGCGATCGCCGCCCACGTGGTGGAGCTGCTCGCGGACGGCGGCCTGCCCGTGACCGGCGCCCGGGACCTCGAACCGGTCCGGATGCCGAACCTGGGCGAGGCCTTCCCCCGCCCGTACCGCGACGCGGACCTGATCGCGGCGGACCCCGAGTACGGCCGGATCGTCTGCCACTGCGAGCGCGTGACGCGCGGGGAGATCCGCGACGCGCTCGCCTCGACCCTCCCGCCCGCCTCGCTCGACGGACTGCGCCGCCGCACCCGCGCCCGGGCCGGCCGCTGCCAGGGCTTCCACTGCGGGGCCGCCGTCCGCGCCCTGTTCGAGTCGAAGGAGCCCCGACGGTGAACCGCACGGACCGCACGGACCGCTCGGACCGCACGGTCGACGTACTGGTCGTCGGGGCGGGCCCCGCCGGACTCGCCCTCGCCGCCCGCGTCGCGCGTGCGGGCGCCGGCCGCGTCGAGGTCCTGGAACGCGACGACCAGCCGGGCGGCGTACCGCGCCACTGCCTCCACGGCGGCTTCGGCAGACCGCCACGGCCCTGGCTGTCCGGCCCGGCGTACGCACGCCGAGCGGTCGCGGCGGCACTGGACGCCGGAGCCGCCGTCCGCACCGGCGTCACCGCCACCGGCTGGGCGGGCCCGCTGACCCTGGAGACCACGAGCCCGGCCGGGCTGGAACGCGTCACGGCCCGGGCCGTCGTCCTCGCCACGGGCGCCCGCGAACGCCCCCGCGGCGCCCGCCTGGTGCCGGGATCCCGCCCGGCGGGCGTGCTCACCACCGGGGAACTCCAGCAGTCGGTCCACCTCTACGGCCACGCCGTCGGCCGCCGCGCCGTGGTGGTGGGCGCCGGCCCGGTGGCCCGCCACGCCGTACGCACCCTCCGCCGCGCGGGCACGCAGGTGGCGGGGGTGCTCACGGAACTCCCGCGCGGCACCGCCCTCCCCGGAGTCCCCCTCCTCACCCGGACCTCGGTGACCGCCCTCCACGGCCGGGGCCGCCTCTCCGGCGTCTCCGTCCGCCACGAGGACGGCCGGCCGGGGCTCATCGCCTGCGACACGGTGGTGTTCACCGGCGACTGGATCCCCGAACACGAACTGGCCCGCCGGGGCGCCGTCCCCCTGGACCCGGGCACCCGCGGCCCCCGCGTGGACACGGCCTTCCGCACGGCCACCCCGGGGGTGTTCGCCGTCGGCAACGCCCTCCACGGCATCGAGTCCGCCGCCACCGCCACCGCCGAGGGCACCGCCGCCGCGCCCGCCCTCCTGTCCCACCTCGCGGGCACCCCCTGGCCCACCCCGGGCCCCCCGCTCCTCACCCGCCCCCCACTGGCGTGGATCACCCCGAACCACCTCCCCGCCCCCGCCACCCGCCCCCTCCTCCTACGCCCCGCCCGCCCCCTCACCGCCCCCCTGATCCGGGCCCACCAGGACGGCCGCCTCCTGTGGCACCACCGCTTCCCCGCCCACGTCCCCCCGTCCCGCTCCCTGCGCCTGCCGCCGGGCTGGACGACCCGGGTCGACCGGGCGGGCGGCCCGGTGGTGCTGGACCTCGCCGCCTCGGCATAGAGCGGGCCCACGCGGGCAGGGCCCGGACCACGTGTCGCGGTCCGGGCCCTGCCCCCTACGGTGCCGCCCCGCGGCGGAAGCGCGTCAGCTCTGTGCGGCGTCGTCGTCGCCCGTCTGCGCGGCCTCCTCGGCAGCGCGCGCCTTCTCGCGCATCTTGCGCACCAGCTCCGCCTTCCGGTCGGCGGCGCCCTGACGGTCGAGATTGCGGTGCGGACCGTTGTTCTGCCGCTCGGCGCGGGACAGCTTCTTGCGCTGGCCGCCGCCCTGGCCCACGGGGTTGTTGATGTTCTTGCTGTCGGTCACGGGTTCTCCCGGTGATGGTGCGAAGTGCTCTACGGATTCATCGGCGGGGGACGGGCGCGGCGACGTCGAGGAACGTCAGCGGGGGCCCGTCACGCACTCACTCGTACATCGGTGTCTGGAAGAACATGACAAAGACGTTACCCGGTTCCCCCGCCCCCGCCTGCCCATGCCGACGTGCGGCCGTCCACGGGACAGCGCCGGCCGCGGGGGATGCGCCGGCTACCTCGTGTACTGGCGGCACTCGCCGGTGAAGACGGTGGCGAGTTCGGCGTCGAGCAGGGGGGCCACGAAACGGGCCACGGGCATCCCCGCGTCTCCCTCCGGTTCGCGGTAGACCTGGAGTGCGAGCCCTTCCATCACGGCGGCGAGGCGGACGGCGGCGGGCTGCGGGTCCACGTGCTCGTCGACCTCGCCGCACTCCTTGCCGTTGTGGACGGCGCGGGCGATGTCCTCGCGCAGCGCGCGGGCGGTTTCGGCGTCGACCTCGGCGAGGGCGGGGGCGTCGACAGCCCGTCCGGCGAACGCGCGGGCCACGCGGTACTCGGCGCGGCGGGCCTCGTCCAGGGGGATGTACTCGGTCATCACCTCGGCCATGACCCGGGCGATCGGCCGCCTGTGCGCGACGCCCTCCTTGATCCGTTCCTCGGCCCGCGCGCGGATGCGGGCCGAGACCTGGCGGAAGGCGTGGAGGAGCATCTCGTCCTTGGTGCGGAAGTAGTGCTGCACCAGGCCGACGGACATGCCTGCGCGGCCGGCCGTGCGGGCGACGGTGACGGCGTCGAGCCCTTGCTCGGAAATCAACTGACTGACGGCGTCGGCGATCTGACGGCGGCGTTGTTCGTGATCGGCGGTTCGCGGCACTTGATAACCGTACCAGCGTACGCTTATAACCGTATCTCCATACGGTTATAAGCCCCTGCCCTGAGAGGGACGACGCCCTGATGCCCTGCCCATTGAGTCGCGCCGCCGCTGCGGCGACCGCCCTCCTGCTCCTCCTGCTCCTTCTGCTTCCTTTAAGTGAGGCTGCGGCAGCGCCGCATTCGGCCGCGCCGTCCGACCGCTTCGCTGCGGTGGATGCCTATGTGCGTGAGCGCATGGAGGCCACCCGTACGCCCGGGCTCGCCTATGCCGTCGTCGGTCCCGACGGGATCGTCCATTCGCGTACCTGGGGCGTTGACGGCCACGGTCAACGGGTCACCGATGCAACGCCGTTCCTCTGGGGCTCCGTCGCCAAGCCGATCGCCGCGAGCGCCGTGATGACGCTCGTGCAGGACAAGCGACTCTCCCTGGATGACCGGGTCGTCGACCACCTGGCGGACTTCCGCTTCGGCGGCACCGGCCACGCCGACCGGGTCACGGTCCGCCATCTGCTCCAGCAGACCGCGGGCATCCCCGAGTCAGCCACCTTCGAGGTCGCCGACTGCCTCGACGACGACTGTCCGAGAGCGACGGAGCGCGTCGCCGACCTGGACGACGTCCGCCCTCTCGGACTGCCCGGAACCGCGTACGCCTACAGCAGTGCCAACTACCTCGTGCTGGCTGCCGTGGTCGAGGCCGCAACGGGCCGGCCCTTCGCCGTCCATCTCCGAGACAGTGTCCTGCGCCCGGCCGGGATGGGCGGGGCGATCACCGACAGGGCGTCCGCTCGTGAGCGGAACCTTCCGCCCGGACACCAGCTCCTGTGGGGCGTACCATCCGCGATCGCCGACGGCGTGGACGACGACGGCGCCGCCTACGGCTACACCGGCGGCGACCTGAACGACCTCGCCGCCTTCGCCTCCCTCCAGCTCCGGTCGGGGAAGGCCGGCAACGGCACGACGGTCCTGACTCCCGAGTCCGTCCGCCTCATGCGGCAATCGGGACGAATCGATCCGTCCGGCGCTGAGAGCGGGTACGGGCTGGGGTGGCGCGTCGGGGGCCTCGAAGCACCTCTCGACACCGCGATCTGGCACACCGGCGCCACCCCCGGCTACTCCGGGATGCTCTTCCTCCTGCCGGACCAGAACATCGCCCTCGTCCTCCAGCAGAACCTCCACGGCCTCCTGCATGACGGCGCCGTCATGCAGGTCGGCTTCGGTGCCGCCCGCATCCTCGCCGGAGGTGCCGGTCCCGCCGACGCCCCCTCCGCGGCGGCCTACCACGCCACCGTCTGGGGCCTCACCGCCCTGGTCCTCGTTCTCCTCCTGGGGACTTTCCGCTCGCTCCGCCTGCTCCGTCGACGGCCCGCGCACCGCCGCACCGCCCCCACCGTCCTGTGGTGTCTGGCCGGCACCCTGCCCTGGATCGTCTTGACGGCAGCCCTCGCGCTCGTGGGCCCGAGGGCGCTGTGGGCCTGGACACCTGACGTGTTCATCGCCCTGTGTGCGGCAACCGCCGCCGGGACAGCCGCCATCACGCTCCAGGCGGCGGCCGGGATCTTGGAGCACCGGCCGTCCGAGGGCCGTGGTCAGCGCAGGGACTTCCAGAACGCGTAGTGGTGCTCCCTGGCGAAGTCCACGGGGTGGATTCCGCCCGGCTCCGAGGCAAGAGACTGCGCGTTCGTCGCCGTCGGGGTGGTCGGCTTCCAGCCGGCTCGGCCCGTTCGGGCGAAGTGGGTCCAGATGCGGATCATCTCGTTGGAGAGGCCCTGCTGCGCCGGGGTGAGGGGCTCGTGGGCGTCGAGTTCGAAGAGGTAGGGGAGCTCGAACGTGTGCGAAGCCCCCAGCTCGAACCCGGGCTTCGGGTAACTCTCAGCCGCGTACCAGGGAACCTGGCTGTCCGCGAACTCGTAGGTGTAGGTGGGTACGTGGCGGGCCAGAGCCCGGCCGGTGTCGATGGAGTGACGGGCCCAGTTGCCGTCGGTCAGGGCGGCGGCGAGGGCGAGGGCCGGTGAGTTGCCGTATGCGCTGATGGGGTACTGGGCGGCGACGGTGGGGGCCTGCTCCTTGAATGCGTCCTTCAGGTGGCGGTGGTAGTCGGCCTCGTCGAGCTGTGCCGCCGGGTTGTTGGTTTCCCCCTTCTTCTGCAGCTCGAATCCGTAGGCCCTGAAGCGTTCCTCGTGGCGGTTGATGCCCTGGAGCACCGGTACCTTGTTGAACCGGCCGGTTGCGAAGGCATCCCGGGGAGTGCGGGGCAGCAGCGTGCCGCCGTAGACCGGACCGTACTCGGGACCCGTGCCGAAGTCGTTCACCAGCCGGTCAGGGGATGACGTACGCCAATCGTCCTCTGGGTGCTCTTTCCGGAGTGCGGCGGCCGTGGCCTTCCCGGCGGCCAGGGCGTCCTCGCGTTCGCGCCGGCCCATGTCGGCGCTGCAGGGTGAGCTCTGCAGGATGACGCGGTCGAAGAGGCCGGCGGATGACGGGGCGACCATGTGGGCGCAGGTGCTGTAGCCGCCCGCGGACTCGCCGAAGAGCGTGACGTTGTCAGGGTCGCCGCCGAACGCGGTGGCGTTGCGCTGCACCCAGCGCAGGGCCGCCTGCTGGTCGAGGAAGCCGTAGTTGCCGGATTCACCGCGTTTCTCCAGGTCGGGATGAGCGAGATGGCCGAGCGCGGAGAGCCGGTAGTTGACCGTGACCACGACGACATCGCCCCGGGCGGCGAGCCGCCCGGCGCCGTACATGGCGCCCGTGCCGTCCGTGTGGTCGCCGCCGTGCAGATACACCATCACGGGCCGGAGCCTGGGGGAGGAGGCGGTGCGCGGGGTCGTGACGTTGACGAAGAGACAGTCCTCGTCGCTGGATGCGGGCCCGACCGGCGGGACGGAACCGGTTTGGGGGCAGGCGGCGCCGGGCTTTGTGGCGTCCCGGGCGCCGCGCCATCTCTTGACGGGCGCGGGGGATGCCCAGCGGCGCTCGCCAGTGGGCGGGGCGGCGTAGGGAATGCCCTGGAAGACGCGCACGGTGTCGGAGACCGTGCCGCGTACGGCGCCCTTGTCCGTCCGCACCAGTGCGGGGTCACTGCGCTCCCCAGCGTTGGCCGGAACGGCTAAGGCCAAGGCGGCCACGGTGAGAGCGCCGGCGATGGCTGTTCGTGCTGTCCGCTTCAACATGTAGACGAGCGTATGAATCTGGCGATCTCGGGGGCACCCGGACAGCCACCGCCTTCGACGTGGGGCTAACCCCACCTTCGACCGATGGGTAGGCACCGCAGCCCGCTCGGAGGATACGTCAGGGCCGGAGGCGGGCGATCCCTTCGCGGGCCGCGTCGATGACCCCCGCGCGGGCGGCCTGTCGGTCGTCGTCGCTGCGGGCATCGCCGTCATGGTGTCGTCCAGTGGTCCGGCGGGGTGTCGAGTGGGCTGCCCAGTCCATTTGCTCATGGGAAGTTGATGACCTGGTCGGCCTGGCCGGCTACAGCCAGTCGCGCTTCTTGAAGATGACGTACAGGCTGACGCAGACCACAGCCATCAGCAGGATCGCGAACGGGTACCCCGCCACCCAGTGCAGTTCCGGCATCGTCTCGAAGTTCATGCCGTAGATCGTTCCCACCAACGTGGGTGCAAACAAGATGGCGGCCCACGAGGAGATCTTCTTGATCTCCTCGTTCTGTTCGAAGCCCGCCTCCGCCAACGCGCGCATCTCGGCGTTCTGTTGTTGGGAGACCAGGGTGGCGTTGACCGTCAGGATCTCGGTCAGGGCCTGGCGGAAGCCGTCCACGCGTTCGCTCGTGTGCGTGACGTGGTCCGCGACGTCGCGGAGGTAGCGCTGGAGTTCCTCGTCCGTGCCGTACTTGGCGAAGCCCGCCATCAAGCCGTGGAGCATGCCGACCAGCGGGCGGGTCGCGCGCTGGAATTCCACCATCTCGCGGGAGAGTTCGTAGATGCGGCGGGAGACCTCGGGGTCGCCGCGGAAGACCTCCGTCTCGATCTCGTCCATGTCCGTCTGGACGCCCGTCACGACCGGGGCGTAGCCGTCCACCACCGCGTCCAGGATCGCGTACAGCACGGCCTCCGGGCCGAGGGAGAGCAGGTCCGGGGTTTCCTCCATGCGGCGGCGGACGGCGGAGAGGTCGGGGGCGGCGCCGTGGCGGACCGTGATCAGGAAGTCCGGGCCGACGAAGACGTGGAGCTCGCCGAAGTCGACCTCCTCCAGGGCGTCCATGTAGCGGGCCGCGCGCAGGACCACGAAGAGGGTGTCGCCGTAGCGCTCCAGTTTGGGGCGCTGGTGGGCCTCCAGGGCGTCTTCGATCGAGAGGGGGTGGAGGTTGAACTCGGCGGCCAGCGAGTGGAGTTCGGACTCCGTGGGGCGGTGGAGGCCGATCCAGGCCATGCCGTCGGGCTGCTCGCGCAGCAGCCGGAAGGTGTCCGCGAGGGTGGTGGGGGTCGCCGCGCGGCGGCCGTCGCGGTAGACCGCGGAGTCGATCACACTCGCGTGGTCCGGGGGCGTCGGGCCCTCGGGTGCCGGCGGGGGTGCGGCGGCGGGGCCGGGCGGCCGGAGCCAGCCCGAGCGCCGTGAAGGCGAGGAGGGGCGGCGGTGGGGGCGCTCCGACATCGCAGGTCAGCCTCCGGGCGAATAGGGGTGGGCATTGCGGACAGAAGGTGTCCGCGACCGGGGATAGGTTGCCGGTATGGCTTCCAGGACGAACCCCGTACTCGGCACCCGCGCTCTGAACCGTGCCACGCTCGCCCGCCAGCTGCTGCTGAGCCGCGCCGAGATGTCCCCGGAGGACGCCGTCGCGCACCTGCTCGGGCTCCAGGCGCAGAACGTCAGGCCGCCCTACTTCCAGCTGCACGCCCGCCTCGCCGGCTTCCGCCCCGAGCAGCTGGGCCGGCTCATGGAAGAGCGGAAGGTGGTCCGGATGGTGACCATGCGGTCCACCATCCACACCCACACCGTGCGGGACGCGCTCGAACTGAGGCCGCTCGTGCAGGGCGCCCGGGACCGGGAGGTGAACCACTTCCGGAAGGGGCTGACGGGGGTGGACCTGGAGCGGCTCACCCGGCGCGCGCGGGAGTTCGTCGAGGCAGAGCCGCGCACCATGGGGGAGATCCGCGGGGAACTGCTGTGCGAGTGGCCCTCCGCCGACCCGCAGTCACTGTCCGTCGCCGCCCGCTGCCTGCTGCCGCTCGTGCAGGTCACCCCGCGCGGGGTATGGGGCCGCAGCGGGCAGGTGCGGCTGACCACCCTGGAGCGCTGGGCGGGCGATGGCGCCCAGGGGACGGGGGAGGAGGAGGGGACGGGGGAGGAGGGAATCGACGCCGTCGTGCCGCGCTATCTCGCCGCCTTCGGGCCCGCCTCCGTCAAGGACATGCAGACCTGGGCCGGGCTCACCCGTCTGCGTGAGGCCTTCGAGCGGCTGCGCCCCCGGCTGGTCACCTTCCGCGACGAGAACGGCGCCGAGCTCTTCGACCTCCCCGACGCGCCCCGCCCCGACCCCGACACGCCCGCCCCGCCCCGCTTCCTCCCCGAGTTCGACAACCTGCTGCTCTCGCACGCCGACCGCACCCGCGTGGTCCCCCCGGAGATCAAGGGCCGCACCTGGACCGGGAACCAGTCCCACTGCACCCTCCTCGTCGACGGCTTCCTCGCCGGTCTCTGGCGCATCGACGACACCAGCGGCCGTCCCCGGCTCACCGTCGAGCTCTTCGATACGCGGACACCGGCGCACAAGGACGAGATCGCCGCCGAGGGCGAAGCCCTGCTCACCGGCATGGCCGGCGCGCCCGGACCCGTCCGCTTCGGGTCAATCCACGGCTGACGCCGCCCTGGTGGAGGCCCCGTCCGGCGCGGCACGATGCCTTCCATGACGCAGAACAGCGCCCTCGACGGCTTCCTGGCGGCACGCGACTTCCTGCTCGAACACCGCGGGAAGTACGACGCCGCCCACGCCGGCTTCACCTGGCCCCGCCCCGAACGCTTCAACTGGGCCCTCGACTGGTTCGACCACATCGCCCACGGGAACGGAGCCGACGCCCTGCGCATCGTCGAGGAGGACGGCACCAGCCGCTCCGTCTCCTTCGGCGAGCTGGCCGTCCGGTCGGACTCCGCCGCCAACTGGCTCCGCGCCCAGGGCGTCGCCGCCGGCGACCGGATCCTGGTCATGCTCGGCAACCAGCGCGAGCTGTGGGAGGTGATGCTCGGCGCGATGAAGCTGCGCGCCGTCGTCATCCCCGCCACCCCGCTGCTCGGCCCGGCCGACCTGCGCGACCGGGTCGACCGCGGCCACGTACGCCACGTCATCGCGCGGGCCGAGGACACCCCCAAGTTCGACGAGGTCCCCGGCACCTACACCCGCATCGCCGCCGGGCCGGAGGTGCCCACCGGCTGGCGGCGGCTGGAGGACATGTACGGCGCCGACGCGCACTTCACCCCGGACGGGGTCACCCTCGCCAGTGACCCCCTGATGCTGTACTTCACGTCCGGCACCACCGCCAGCCCCAAGCTGGTCGAGCACACCCACGCCTCGTACCCCATCGGGCACCTCTCCACCATGTACTGGCTCGGACTGCGCCCCGGCGACGTCCACCTCAACATCGCCTCGCCCGGCTGGGCCAAGCACGCCTGGTCCAACATGTTCGCCCCCTGGAACGCGGGCGCGACCGTCTTCGTCCACAACTACACCCGCTTCGACGCCGAGCGCCTCATGGCCGAGATGGACCGCGGCGGGGTCACCACCTTCTGCGCCCCGCCCACCGTCTGGCGGATGCTGATCCAGTCCGACCTCACCAGGCTGCGCACGCCCCCGCGCGAGGCCGTCGCCGCGGGCGAGCCGCTGAACCCGGAGGTCATCGAACGGGTCCGGGAGGCATGGGGCGTCACCATCCGCGACGGCTTCGGCCAGACCGAGACCACCCTCCAGGTGGGCAACTTCCCCGGCACCCCCGTGAAGCCCGGCTCCATGGGCCGCCCCGCGCCCGGATACGAGATCGTGCTGCTGGACGCCGTCACCGGCAAGGAGTCGCCCGTCGAGGGCGAGCTGTGCGTGGACCTGCGCAAGGCCCCCGCCGGGGTGATGACCGGCTACCGCGACGACCCCGAGCGGACCGCCGAGGCCATGGCGGACGGCCTCTACCGCACCGGGGACATCGCCTCGCGCGACGCCGACGGGTACCTCACCTACGTGGGCCGGGCCGACGACGTCTTCAAGGCCTCCGACTACAAGATCAGCCCCTTCGAGCTGGAGAGCGCCCTCCTGGAGCACGAGGCCGTGGCCGAGGCGGCCGTCGTCCCCGCCCCCGACGAGCTGCGCCTGGCCGTGCCGAAGGCGTACATCACCCTCGCGGCGGGCTGGGAGCCCGGCAAGGAGACCGCCCGGGCGCTCTTCGAGCACTCCCGGGCGGTCCTCTCCCCCTACAAGCGGATCCGCCGCATCGAGTTCGCCGCGCTCCCGAAGACCGTCTCCGGCAAGATCCGCCGCGTCGAGCTGCGCGAGCTCACCGCGGCCGGCTCGGCGGGCGAGTACGACGAGGCCGACCTGGGCTGAGCACGGCGTACGGTCCTCAGCCCGGCAGCTGCGCCTCGATCGCGGCGATGACCTCGGGCGCCTCGGGCTCGGTGCGCGGGCGGAACCGCGCCACGACCTCGCCGGCGGGGGAGATCAGGAACTTCTCGAAGTTCCACTGGATGTCCCCCGCCTCACCCTCGGCGTCCGGGGTCTTCACCAGCTCCTGGTACAGCGGGTGCCGGTTCTCGCCGTTGACCTCGGACTTCTCCAGCATCGGGAAGGTCACGCCGAAGCCGGCCGCGCAGAAGGTCTGGATGTCCTCCGCGGTGCCCGGCTCCTGGCCGCCGAACTGGTTGCACGGCACACCGATGACGGTGAAGCCCTTCGTTTCGTACTTGAACTGCAGCCGGGCCAGTCCCGAGTACTGCGGGGTGAGCCCGCACTGCGAGGCCGTGTTCACCAGCAGGATCGCCTTGCCGCGGTGGGCCGCCAGGCTGGTGGGCTCGTCGTCCAGGGTGGTCAGCGGGATGTCGTACAGGCTCATCAGGCTCTCCTCGGCAGGAAGGGGCGTCGGAATGAAATTCACACGAATGCGAACATCAACAGCCCCTGAGCCTAGGCCCCCATTCCCACCAGCCGGTCCGCCGGGTCGTTGACCGGCTGCGGCATGCCGGTCAGGTCCATGACGAACAGCGGTATCCCCAGGTCGTCCGCCCGGCCCCGGGCCTCCTCCGTGTACCCGGCCAGGGAGAAGTAGACGCTGGTCGCCGACGCCGTCAGGCCGTTCAGCCACACGCACTCCACCGCCCGCAGCCCGGCCGGCGCCGTGGTCGGGTCCACCTGCGCCACCACGCCCGGCGCCCGCAGGTCCACCGCCGCCGAGGGGATCGGCACCCCGTCGGGCTGGCGCACGTCCTGGAAGCCGAGCCAGCGCAGGTACAGCGCGGCCGTCACCACCGCGTCCCGCGCGGTACGGATGGTCACGGGCCGGAACGCCGGCCGGGACAGCGGGGGCCGCCCGGCGGCCGCGCCCGTACGCGACCCCGCCGCGCCCGCGCCGCCCGCGCCGGGCCCCGCCGCCCGGGCACCCGCGCCTTCCGCGGCCCGGCCCGTTCCTTCCGGCCCCGCACCCGCGGGGTCCTCCCTCGCGCCGTCGCGCGCGCCGTCCCGTACGCCGTCCCGCGCGCCCTCCGCCCCGCCCGCCCCGGGCGGCGGCTCCACCGGGTGCACGGGTACCCGTACGACCAGCCCGCAGGAGCCGCAGCCCACCTCCGGGTGCGGCCACTCGCTCTCCCGCCCGCAGGCCGCGCAGCGCACCGTCACCCAGGCCTCCGACCAGTTCCGGTGCGTGAGCGGGACCGGCTGCGCCGCGAGGTCCAGCGGCGGGACCACCGGAGTCCCGCAGGCACAGGGGTACACCGGGACGCTGTAGCCGTTCTCGCGCCGGCACGAAGGACAGCGCACCGGTACCGCTTCCGCCATGAGCCTGGACCCCCTCCGTCGCTGTGCGTGGGTCCATGCTCCACCACCGGCGACGGCCGGGCGAGCGGGACCGGCCGATTCACGCCGATCCGGCCGCGGGCCCTGGTCATTTGTACAACTCACCGAACGCAATGCGGCTTTTGGTGGGTTCCGGGGTGCCCCACCGCCTTGACGTGCGCGAAGTCGCGCCTTAGCTTGTTCCGTATAGCAGAACAATAATTCCGGATGACGGAAAAAGTCTGACCGCCAGACCCGCAGGAGAACCTGATGCCTCGTATGACAGCCGCCGCTGCCGCAGTTGAGATCCTCAAGCTCGAGGGTGTCGAACAAGCGTTCGGCGTGCCCGGTGCTGCGATCAACCCGTTCTACCGCGAGCTCAAGAACGTGGGCGGCATCGCGCACACGCTGGCCCGCCACGTCGAGGGCGCCTCGCACATGGCCGAGGGCTACACCCGTGCCAAGGCGGGCAACATCGGCGTCTGCATCGGTACCTCGGGCCCGGCCGGCACCGACATGATCACCGGCCTGTACTCCGCCATCGCCGACTCGATCCCGATCCTGTGCATCACCGGTCAGGCTCCGGTCTCGAAGCTCCACAAGGAGGACTTCCAGGCCGTCGACATCGCCACCATCGCCAAGCCCGTCACCAAGGCCGCCACCACGGTCCTGGAGGCCGCGCAGGTCCCCGGCGTCTTCCAGCAGGCCTTCCACCTGATGCGCTCCGGCCGTCCGGGCCCGGTCCTCATCGACCTGCCGATCGACGTCCAGCTGACCGAGATCGAGTTCGACCCCGAGACCTACACCCCGCTGCCGGTCTACAAGCCGCAGGCCAGCCGCGCCCAGGCCGAGAAGGCCCTGAGCTTCCTGCTGGAGGCCGAGCGTCCGCTGATCGTCGCCGGCGGCGGCATCATCAACGCCGACGCCTCCGACCTGCTGGTCGAGTTCGCCGAGCTGACGGGCATCCCGGTCATCTCCACCCTCATGGGCTGGGGCACCATCCCGGACGACCACGAGCTGGCCGCCGGCATGGTCGGCGTGCAGACCGCCCACCGCTACGGCAACGCGACCTTCCTCGAGTCGGACACCGTCATCGGCATCGGCAACCGCTGGGCCAACCGTCACACCGGCTACAACCTCGACGCCTACACCAAGGGCCGCAAGTTCGTCCACGTCGACATCGAGCCCACCCAGCTGGGCAAGATCTTCGCCCCGGACTTCGGCATCGCCTCCGACGCCAAGGTCGCCCTCGAGCTCTTCATCGAGGTCGCCAAGGAGTGGAAGGCCGAGGGCAAGCTGCCGGACTTCTCCGCCTGGGCCGCCTCCGCGCAGGAGCGCAAGGCCACGCTGCAGCGCCGCACGCACTTCGACAACATCCCGATGAAGCCGCAGCGCGTCTACGAGGAGATGAACAAGGCGTTCGGCCCGGAGACCCGCTACGTCACCACCATCGGTCTCTCGCAGATCGCGGCCGCGCAGTTCCTGCACGTCTACAAGCCGCGCCACTGGGTCAACTGCGGCCAGGCCGGCCCGCTCGGCTGGACCATCCCGGCCGCCATCGGTGCCGCCACCGCGCAGCCCGAGACCCCGGTCGTCGCCCTCTCCGGCGACTACGACTTCCAGTTCATGATCGAGGAGCTGGCGGTCGCCGCCCAGCACAAGGTCCCCTACGTCCACGTCCTCGTGAACAACGCCTACCTGGGCCTGATCCGCCAGGCGCAGGGCGGCCTCGGCATCAACTTCGAGGTCAACCTCGAGTTCGAGAACATCAACACCCCGGAGATCGGCGTCTACGGCGTCGACCACGTCAAGGTCGCCGAGGGCCTGGGCGTCAAGGCCATCCGCGTCACCGACCCGGACAAGCTGGGCGAGGCCTTCGAGGAGGCCAAGAAGCTGGCGCAGGAGTTCCAGGTCCCGGTCGTCGTCGAGGCCATCCTGGAGCGCGTCACCAACATCGCGATGAGCAAGACGGTCGACATGAGCGACGTCACCGAGTTCGAAGAGCTCGCGACCGAGCCGGGCCACGCCCCGACCGCGATCAAGACCCTCCAGGTCTGATCGACCCCGCACGAACACGGCGGCCCCCGTTCCTCCTCCGGGAGGGGCGGGGGCCGCTGGGCGTTGGGGGTACGGGGCTTGCGGCGCGGGCGCGCTATCACCCCCGCGAGGGGGTGGGGGCGGGTCGGCGGCTGCCCACCCGCCCCCGGGTGCGGGTGGGTGGCCAGGGGGCGGTAGCCCCTGGGGCGGGGTCGGGGAGGTGCTGGGGGTTTCCCGTCAGTCCCATCGTCGTTCCGTGTCGTGCCGGCCTGTAAAGGGCGCTCCTTCGTCGCGTCACTTCGTGATCGCCTTCGGCGACCCTTGACAGCCCGTCCCGCCCCGGAAAGCCGAAAGACTGCCGGGAAACCCCCAAAAGAACGGTCACGGGGCAAAAGCAGGAGGAGCGGGTCCGTCAGAGACCAGACGAGGGGCCGGGAGCCGGCCCGCCGGGCATCCGGGCCCCCAGAGGCCATGATCCGGAGCCACAGGGGCTCTACCTGCACGGAAGGACGACAGGAGCATCCTGCGGACCACACAGGCGCAGCAGATCGCTACGCGCTCCTCTGATCTCGGCGGCCGGCGGCCGTCCTGGGCTGGTCTGTGAGCAGTTGGCGTCCGTCGTGGCTTCGTACGTGGGGGCTGTTGCCGTCGAGGGCGTCGAGGAGTCGGATGGCGTAGACCTTGGACATGCGCTCGGCTACCTCGTCGGGTGTGAGCCACTGGACTGCCGTGCTTTCGGCAGACAGGCGTTCTGTGCCGCCGGAAGGCTTGCAGCGGAAGACCAGTGCCACCACGCCGGCCGTGATGTTCTTGTACACGCCGGTGAGGTGGTCCACCTCGATGTGGATGCCGGTTTCCTCCAGCACTTCCCGCCGCACTCCGTCTTCAGGGGTTTCCGCCAGTTCCAGCACTCCGCCCGGCAGCTCCCACGTCCCGTTGTCGGCTCGGCGGATGGCCAACATTCGGCCGTCATCACGCACCACCGCTCCGGCGACTGAGACGGAGTGGTGTGGCGTTGAGCCTTTCGGTGGGGCGCTCATCAACCGAGGCTGTCTGTGCGTTCGGCGAGGGCTCGCAGTTCGTCGGATGCGTTGCGGCCTGCGCTGAGCAGGAGGTCCCGGATGGCCGTCCGGGCTGCGAGGTGGGTGCGGATCATCTCGGGTGCCAGTTCCTCGGCGCGCAGCAGGCAGTCCAGTGAGTCTGCGTGCTGGCGGCGCTGTGCGTGGGCTCGGCCCACGTCCATCAGCAGGCGTGCCTGTCGTTCGGTGGACATGCCGTCGGTGTGGAGTCCCTTGGAGAGGTCGAGGGCCTCGCCGGCGTCTCCGAGGTCGACTGCGGTCGAGACGGCTTGGATCTCCACGTTCGTGGGGCCGAACTCGAGGTTGAAGTCGTTGCGGTCTTCGTCCAGGCGTCGGGCGACGCTTCGGGCGGCGTCGATCTGCCGACGCGCGGAAGACCTCTCACCTGCGCGGGCGTGGACGAGTGCCAGGACCAGGTGCAGCGATCCCAGGACGGAAAGGTGTCGGGGGTCGTCGGCTCTGGTGTTTTCGAGGGCGCTGATGGCTGTGGTAGCGGCGTGCTCCGCCTGGTCGAGGTGGTTCAGGCGGACGAAGGCGTGGCACAGGCGGTAGATCCCGGCGAACACGCTCAGCGGGTTGCCTGAAAGCTCGGCCGCGCGGATCGCCCGGTCCGCCGCGACCCATGCGGCATCTGCCTCGTGCTGACGCACGAAGGCTGCGGCCAGGGCTTGATAGGTCCCGGCCAGCAGGTCGTGCAGTTCGGGTGCGTGTTCAGGTGGCGCAGTGCGGCAGGCCAGCTCCAGCCTCGGGACCAACACGTTTATTTCCGCGCTCAGTTCCCTGAACCGAGCGCTGTGGGTGAGGGTCCAGATCCCGTCCACCGACGAACGGAGGGCCAGGAGATCGTCCGGCTGGAAGTCCTGGCGTGGATTGAGGAGGACATCGAGCGCGGGATGTCCGGACAGCACCAGACGGGCCCGATCGAGGTCGTTCGTCTCCGACACGGGCGCAGGTCCAGCCTCCGCCGGAGGCGGCGCGTCGGGCTGGAGGACCTGGAGCGGCACGCCGAGGCCGTCAGCGAGAAGCCGCAGCACGTCCAGGCGGTTCACCGGCTGGATGCCCCGCTCGACCTGCGACAGCCAGCTCGCCGTGCGGCCGATGGCCGCAGCGAGTTCTCCCTGCGTCATGCCCTTCTGCTTGCGCAGATCGGCCACGCGCGCCCCAAAGACGCGCCGCTCCTCGGAACTCACAGGCGTGCCGCCACCTTCCCAGCGATCGCGTCGAGGAACGTGACCTCGACACCGGCAAGGTACTGGCCCCGCTGGGCGAGGAAGTGCTTGGTGTGCGGCTGCGCCTCGTGGGCGTCGAAAGCCGCACGGTCCGCGTACAGCTCGTAGAACACGCGCACCAAGGGCTCACCCTCCGGTACGTGCACCACATACGTCAGCGTTCCGGTCTCCGCGCCTTTGATGCCCTCCAGGGTGATCGCACACAGCTCATCGAATGCCTTCGCGGCTTCCTGATCGCGCAGCGAGAAGCGCACGACCAGGCCGAATCCCTCGCTCATACGTGCTCCTTTCGAGTCGCAGACAGTCTCGCAGCCTCACAGACATCCTGCGAGTAGCAATTTCTCTTGATTCACAGAAACACTGCGACTACTGTCGTAGTCGCTCTGCTACCGAATGTGAGCAAGGAGGGCGCGCATGCCTCAGGACAACAGCGATGACAGCCAGTTGAAGACCGTGGCTTCGACCATCGCACCGAGTGCGGATCTACTCGACCGGGCGTACGCCGGCTGGGAACGTTTCCTCGCCACCTTCGAGGCGTCCGATGAGTGAGTGCTACGAGTACGTCCCTCACCGCCTCCTCCGCCAGCGCGTCCGCGATATCGCCTCGGGCGTCGAGGGCGTGCTGATGGCCGTGATCAACGAGAACGTCTCCGACTCCGTCGACTACGAGCGCTGGATGGAACTGGCCTACATCCGGGGCGCGTCCGGCCGCGAGTTCACCACCGCCGTCACCAACGTCGAACCCGCCTATGACCAGCCCAGGACGGGCGTCGGACGCCGTGACCAGAGGAGCGCGTAGCGATCTGCTGCGCCCCTGGGCTGCTTTGGTCGGCATTCGGTGCAGGTAGCCGGGCCCCGGATCGGAACCGGGCATCCAGGGGCCCCGAATGCCCGGCGGGGCGATGTGGGCCCCTCGTCTGATCCCTGAGGGACCCGTCCCTTCTTCTCTGGACCGTGCCGTTTCTTTGGGGGTTTCCCGGCAGTCTTTCGGCTTTCCGGGGTGGGCCGGTCGGTCAAGGGTCGCCGAAGGCGATCACGAAGTGACGCGACCGAAGGGAGCGCCCTTGAGGGACCGGCACGACACGGAAGGACGATGGGACTGACGGGAAGCCCCCTACCCTCCCCGAGACCGCCCAAGGGGATCCCGCCCCCACCCCACCCACCCGCACCCGGGGGGCGGGTGGGCAGCCCCCGCCCGGCCCCCGCCCCCTCGAGGGGGAGATGGCCGGCCCGCGCCGCAAGCCCCGTACCGTCGCCGCCAACGACAAAGAGCCGAGTCACGGGACCGTCCGTGACTCGGCTCTCTGGTTGTTACCGCCCGACGGAGCGAGGCTGGCGCGACAGGACGTTCGCACCGCCGGGCGGAGTCGGAAGGTTCTCCTCTGAACAAGAGGGGGCCCTGTGCGTGGCCCCTCTTGTACAGAGGAGTGGCTGGGACCGTGGCGGTCGGGCGACGAGAACTCCGGCGTCGTCTCCCTCAGGTCAAGAGACGGGCCTCGGAACCCATTACCACCGCACTGGCTCGCTCGCCCGCCACGGTCCTCGTCCTGCCCCCACCGCGTACCACCCCTCATCCGGGTCCGCGGTGCGGGCTCGGCACCCGGAGCCTGACCTCCCGTCAGGCCCCCGGTGCAGCTTTTCGGCTCAGGCGTCGCGCAGGGCGCGGACGGCCTCCTCGACGCGGCGGCCGTAGTCGGCGTCCGCGGCGTGGAAGTGAGCCAGGTTCTTCTCGATGACGTCTTCGAGGGTGACCTGAGACAGGCCGCCGGCGATGTTCGCCACCAGGCGCTGCTTCTCGGCCTCCGACATCAGGCGGTAGAGCTCACCGGCCTGGAAGAAGTCGTCGTCCTTGGTGTGGGCCGGGGCCTCGTGGGTGCCCGTGTAGCCGGAGACGGCCTTGGGGGCACCGAGGGCTATGCCGGTCTCGGCGGGGCCCTGGTACGAGTTGGGCTCGTAGTTCTTGTCGGTGCGCGAGCCGTTGCGCAGCGCCATGACGCCGTCGCGGCCGTAGTTGTCGGCCTTCGTCGCCTTCGGGGCGTTGACCGGCAGCTGGGTGTGGTTCACACCGAGGCGGTAGCGCTGGGCGTCGGCGTACGCGAACAGGCGGCCCTGGAGCATCTTGTCCGGCGAGGCGGTGATGCCCGGGACGAAGTTGTTCGGGGAGAAGGCGGACTGCTCGACCTCGGCGAAGACGTTGTCCGGG
Source organism: Streptomyces sp. NPDC043896 (assembly GCF_056435605.1). NCBI lineage: Bacteria > Bacillati > Actinomycetota > Actinomycetes > Kitasatosporales > Streptomycetaceae > Streptomyces > Streptomyces sp. NPDC043896. The sequence continues at coordinate 140,617 of NZ_JBWKEE010000012.1, read as the reverse complement.
TTGCGGTCGAGGACCAGGCGACCCACGCGCTGCAGCGGGTAGTCGGCGTGCGGCCACACCTTGGTGAGGTCGAACGGGTTGAAGCGGTAGTCCGCGGCCTCGGCGGCGGGCATGATCTGGACGTAGAGGGTCCAGCTCGGGTTCACGCCGCGCTCGATCGCCTGGAGCAGGTCGGTCTGGTGCGAGTTGGCGTCCTGGCCGACGAGCTCGGCGGCCTGCTCGCCCGACAGGCAGCGGATGCCCTGATTCGTCTTGAAGTGGTACTTGACGAAGAAGGCCTCGCCCTGGGCGTTGGTCCACTGGTAGGTGTGGGAGCCGTAGCCGTTCATGTGGCGGTAGGAGGCCGGGATGCCGCGGTCACCCATCAGCCAGGTGATCTGGTGCGTGGCCTCGGGGGCGTGCGCCCAGAAGTCCCAGACGTTGTCCGGCTCCTGCTTGCCCGTGAAGGGGTCGCGCTTCTGGGAGTGGATGAAGTCGGGGAACTTGATCGGGTCCTTGATGAAGAACACCGGGGTGTTGTTGCCGACGAGGTCGTAGTTGCCCTCTTCGGTGTAGAACTTCAGGGCGAAGCCGCGGGGGTCGCGGACCGCGTCGGCACCGCCGAGGGAGTCGGCGACGGTGGAGAACCGCAGGAAGGTCTCGGTCTTCTTGCCGACCGTGTTCAGGAACGCCGCGCTGGTGTACGCGGTGACGTCGTCGGTCACCTCGAAGTAGCCGTACGCGGCAGAGCCGCGGGCGTGCACGACGCGCTCCGGGATGCGCTCGCGGTTGAAGCGGGCGAGCTTCTCCAGGAGCTGCTGGTCCTGGATCAGGAGCGGGCCACCGACGCCGGCGGTGGCGGAGTTCTGGTTGTCGGCGACCGGGGCGCCGGACTCGGTCGTCAGCGTGCGCTTCGACATGGTGACCTTCCGTACGGGTAACTGCTGACGGAAAGCGTCTTCCGTCATACGGAACAGCCTAATTTCGGCGTGAACTCGACGTCAACAGTTTGTTGAAAGAAAGAAGAGAGGAGAGGTGATCCGGACGGTGCCGGCGCTTGGGCGCGACAGGACAGGTGTCAGCACCGGCACCATCCGGAAACTCGGACCCCCGTTCGTGCGGGGGAGGGGCGTCCCGGGGGAGCGGGCCGCCGTGGGGATCAGACCTGGGCGCCGGAGAGGCGCTCGACCGCGCGGAGCAGGGCGGAGTGGTCCAGGCCGCCGTCACCCTGGGCGCGCAGCGAGGCGACGAGCTGGGCGACGACCGCGCCGACCGGCAGGGCGGCACCGACGTTGCGGGCGGCGTCGGTGACGATGCCCATGTCCTTGTGGTGCAGGTCGATCCGGAAGCCGGGCTTGAAGTCGCGGTTCAGGAAGTTGTCCTTCTTGCGGGTCAGGACCGTGGAGCCGGCCAGACCGCCGTTGAGGACGTCGAGGGCGGCCTCGAGGTTCACGCCGGACTTCTCGAGGAAGACGACGGCCTCGGCGCACGCCTGGATGTTCACCGCGACGATGAGCTGGTTGGCGGCCTTCACCGTCTGGCCGGAGCCGTGCGGACCGCACAGGACGATGACCTTGCCGAGGGCCTCGAGGATCGGCAGGGCCGCGTCGAAGTCGGCCTGCTCGCCACCCACCATGATCGACAGGACGGCCTCGATGGCGCCGGCCTCGCCGCCGGACACCGGGGCGTCGATGACGCGGATGCCCTTCTCGGCGGCGTTCTTCGCCAGGTCGACCGAGGTCTGCGGGGTGATCGACGACATGTCGATGATGAGCGCGCCGGACTTGGCGTTCTCGAGGATGCCGTTCGGGCCGTAGTTGATGGCCTCGACCTGCGGGGAGGCGGGCACCATCGTGATGATGACGTCGGCGTCGGCCACGGCCTCGGCGATCGAGGCGGCGGCGGTGCCGCCGGCGGCGGCCAGGCGCTCCAGCTTGTCCTGCTCCAGCGTGAAGCCGGTGACCGAGTAGCCGGCCTTCAGCAGGTTCTCGGACATGGGGGAGCCCATGATGCCGAGGCCGATCCACGCGATCTTGGGGAGGTTGCTCATGATGAGGGTCCTTCTATCGGTACGTACGAAAAGTGCGAGGGTCGCCTGGGCCTTCGCCCGGACTTCGTCCTCTTACTTGGCGGCGCGGGCCTCGGCCGGCAGCCAGTCGAAGGACGCGGCGGCGTCGGCGGCCTTGTACTCCAGGCCGACAAAGCCCTGGTAGCCGGCCTTCTTGAGCTGGTCGAGGAGGTCCTCGAGGGGAAGCTCGCCGGTGCCGGGGGCGCCGCGTCCCGGCTTGTCCGCGATCTGGACGTGGCCGGTCTTGGCGGCGTACTTTTCGATGACCTCGGAGAGGTCCTCATCGTTCATCGCCAGGTGGTACAGGTCGAGGAGGAACTTGGCGTTCCCGAGGCCGGTGGCCTCGTTCACCTTGTCCACCACCTCGATGCCGGCCGGGGCGCTCACCAGCGGGTAGAGCGGCGACTCGGGCTTGTTCAGGGTCTCGATCAGGAGGATCGCACCCACGCGGTCGGCGGCCTGGGCCGCGACGACCAGGTTCTTCAGGGCCAGCTCGTCCTGGACCGCCGGGTCCACGCCTTCGACGCGGTTGCCGTACAGGGCGTTGAGCGCCTTGCAGCCGACCGAGGCGGCGAAGTCCGCCGCGACGTTGATGTTGGCGTTGAAGCGGTCCGACTCCTCGCCGGGGACCGAGACCGCGCCGCGGTCCGGGCCCGGCAGCTGGCCGGCGTAGAAGTTCAGGCCCACCAGCTGGGTGCCCGCGTCCTCAAGAGCCTTCTTGAGGGCGTCGAGCTCCTCCTGAGCGGGGGTGGGGGTCTCGATCCAGGGCCACCACAGCTCGACCGCCGTGAAGCCCGCCGCGGCGGCGGCCGCGGGGCGCTCCAGGAGCGGGAGTTCCGTGAAGAGGATCGACAGGTTCACATCGAAGCGCTGGTCGGTGTATCCCATGAGGGGTATGCGCTCCTTCCGTATTGCGGAAGTTATTTTCTGCTTGATGGAAGACTGCAAGCCGAGCGTCGCACTTGTCAAGTGCGGACTCCCGGAATCTCAGGACTGCCCGGTAGCTTGGCGACGTGCGATTGAGAGTTGAGTTCACGACCGAGCCCTTCGATCTCGAAGAGGCCCCCGCCCACGCCGTGGCGGCCCGGGAGGTCATCCAGAAGGCCCAGCTGGACGCGGTCGACGTCGGCCCGTTCGGCAACACCGCGGAAGGCGAGTCCGACCGGGTGCTGGGCGCCGTGGCCGCGCTGCTGCGCGACTCGCTGGAGGCCGGCGCGACGCGCGTCTCCCTCCAGGTCAACGTGATCGGGGAGGACGGAGCATGAGCGAGCCCCGCGACCACCCGTTCGTCACCGCGGTCAAGCCGCTCGTGGACGCGATGGGCGGAGAGATGATGGACCCCGCCCTGGCGCAGCCCGACGACGTCGTGCTCAGCTGGGAGGGTCAGGACCTGCTGGCCGTGCGCCTGCCCCAGCTCTCCGACTCGCTGGACCACATCCTTGCCGCGCTGGAGCGCCGGCACGGCGTACCGTTGGCCCAGCTGGACCGCAAGGCCAAGCAGGACGTGGTGCGCATACTGGAGGCGCGGGGCGCCTTCTCGGTACGGCACGGTGTGGAAACGGTCGCGGGCGCCCTGGGTGTCAGCCGTTTCACGGTTTACAACTACTTGAACCGGGACTCGGCCGCCCAGACGAAGCCGGCAAAGTCAGCCAAGAGTGAGGGCTGATTCACCTGTGGTGACGAGCCGCCGCCCAATTCACCCGGGCGGCGGCTTTTGTGTACGGGAAGTTTCAACAAAGTGTTGACGCCGTGTTGTCGAGGGCGTTAGCTATGCGCAGCCCGTCAAAGCAACAACAGGCCACGGAGGCCTACCGTGACTTCGAGTCCGACCCCGGGTCTCACCCGGTTCAACGCCTTGGACGACAGCGCGGCCACGGCCGAGCTGCACGAGGTGTGCGCCAGTTCGGCGTGGGGGAGCAAGATGCTCGCCCAGCGCCCCTTCGCCACCGCCGACGCCCTCTTCGCCGCCAACGAGTCCGCCATGGCGGAGCTCACCGCGGAGGACCTGGGCGAGGCGATGGGAGGCCACGCGCCGATCGGCCGCCCGAAGCCGGGAGACCCGACCTCCGCCCGCGAGCAGCGTGGCATGGCCGGTGCCTCGGAGGAGCTCAAGAACGAGCTCCTGGAGCTGAACCTGGCCTACCAGGAGAAGTTCGGCCACGTCTTCCTCATCTGCGCCACCGGCGCGACCGGTGAGTTCATGCGGGACGCGGTGAAGGTCCGGATCGACCACTCGGCCGAGCAGGAGCGAGAGATCGCCCGCGGCGAGCTGGTGAAGATCAACCGGATCCGCCTGACCCGACTCGTCGAACTCGCAGAAGGAGAGTGACCATGAGCACCGAGACCACCGCGTCGGTGTCCACCCACATCCTGGACACCAGCATCGGCCGCCCCGCCGAGGGCGTCGCCATCTCCCTGTCGGCCCGCGCGGGCCTCGACGGCGAGTGGGCGGCCCTGGGCGGCAGCGCCACCGACGCCGACGGCCGCTGCAAGGACCTGCCGGCCCTGCCGGAGGGCACCACACACGTGCGTCTCGACTTCGAGACCGAGACGTACTTTTCGAAGAAGCAAGCCGAGGCGCAGCAGGACGCCCCCCGCGTAAGGGACAGCGGTGCGTTCTTCCCCGAGGTAACCATCACCTTCGCGGTGAACCCGGGCGAGCACTACCACGTACCGCTGCTGCTCAACCCGTTCGGCTACTCCGTTTACCGAGGGAGCTAGCATGGCCACGATTCTGGGCCAGAACCAGTACGGCAAGGCAGAGAACCGCGTCGTCAAGATCACGCGGGACGGCGACACCCACCACATCAAGGACCTGAACGTCTCGGTCGCCCTCTCCGGCGACATGGACGACGTCCACTACTCCGGCTCGAACGCCAACGTCCTCCCGACGGACACCACCAAGAACACGGTGTACGCGTTCGCCAAGGAGTACGGCATCGAGTCCGCCGAGCAGTTCGGCATCCACCTGGCCCGCTGGTTCGTGAACAGCCAGGAGCCGATCCAGCGCGCGCGCATCCGGATCGAAGAGTACGCCTGGGACCGCATCGCGACCTCGGACGCCAACTCCAAGTTCATCGGCGCCGACGAGGTCAACCACTCCTTCGTCCGCAAGGGCATGGAGACCCGCGTCACCCAGATCACGTACGACGGCCAGAACTGGGAGGTCATCTCCGGCCTCAAGGACCTGATCGTCATGAACTCCACGAACTCCGAGTTCTGGGGTTACGTGAAGGACAAGTACACGACCCTGCAGGAGGCGTACGACCGCATCCTGGCCACCCAGGTGTCGGGCCGCTGGCGCTTCAACTGGTCGGACGACGAGCAGCGGATGCCCAACTGGGAGAAGTCCTACGCCGAGACCAAGAAGCACATGCTCCAGGCCTTCGCGGAGACCTACTCCCTGTCGCTGCAGCAGACCCTGTACCAGATGGGTTCGCGCATCATCAACCACCGTTCGGAGATCGACGAGGTCCGCTTCTCGCTCCCGAACAAGCACCACTTCCTCGTCGACCTGGAGCCCTTCGGCCTCAAGAACGACAACGAGGTCTACTTCGCCGCGGACCGCCCGTACGGTCTGATCGAGGCGACGGTCCTCCGCGACGGCGCTGACGCCCGTATCCCCGTGGACATGACCAACCTCTAGGCGCGGCGCGCGCGTCCCGGGGCTCCGCAGTGGCCCCGGGGCGCGACACCCCCACAACTTCCTGAATCGGCACCCGGACCAGCACACGGGGCGGCAGTACTGTCAGCTGCCGAAGCCCCCGGATCCGGCACTCAAATCCCCTGGGTTTTGCCGTGCCCGCACCGCCACTGAAAGCACGAGGAAGTCCCATGGCAGCATCGGCAGCCCATGACAGCGCCGTAGAGCGCATCGTCATCGAAAACTGTGCGATCGCGACCGTCGACGCGAACGACACCGAGTACGCCTCGGGTCACATCGTCATCGCCGGCAACAAGATCGAGTCCATCGGAGCGGGCAAAGCCCCCGAGAACCTCGACAACGTCGTCCGCCGGATCGACGGCACCGGGCACCTCGTGACCCCCGGTCTGGTCAACACGCACCACCACTTCTACCAGTGGATCACGCGTGGCCTGGCCACCGACCACAACCTCTTCAACTGGCTCGTCGCGCTGTACCCGACGTGGGCGCGCATCGACGAGCAGATGGCGTACACGGCGGCCCAGGGCTCGCTGGCCGCGATGGCCCGCGGCGGTGTCACCACCGCGATGGACCACCACTACGTCTACCCCAAGAACTCCGGCGACCTCTCCGGCGCGATCATCCGCGCCGCGTCCGAGATGGGCGTCCGCTTCACCCTCGCCCGCGGCTCCATGGACCGCAGCGAGAAGGACGGCGGCCTGCCGCCGGACCACGCCGTCGAGACCCTTGAGGGCGCCCTCGCCGACACCGAGGCGACCATCAAGAAGTTCCACGACGCCTCCGCCGACTCGATGACGCAGGTCGCGGTCGCCCCGTGCTCCCCCTTCTCGGTCTCCACCGAGCTGCTGAAGCAGGGCGCCGAGCTGGCCCGCCGCCTCGGTGTGCGCATGCACACGCACGGCTCGGAGACCGTCGAGGAGGAGAAGTTCTGCCACGAGCTCTTCGGCATGGGCCCGACCGACTACTTCGAGTCCACCGGCTGGCTCGGCGAGGACGTGTGGATGGCGCACAGCGTCCACATGAACGACTCCGACATCGCCGCGTTCGCCCGCACCAAGACCGGTGTCGCGCACTGCCCGTCCTCCAACGCCCGTCTGGCCGCCGGCATCGCCCGCGTCCCGGACATGCTGGCCGCCGGTGTCCCGGTCGGCCTCGGCGTGGACGGCACCGCCTCCAACGAGTCCGGCGAGCTGCACACCGAGCTGCGCAACGCGCTCCTCATCAACCGCCTGAACCCGGTGCACCGCGAGGCCGCGCTCAACGCGCGCCAGTCGCTGCGCCTCGGCACCTACGGCGGTGCCCAGGTCCTCGGCCGCGCCGACAACATCGGTTCGCTGGAGGCCGGCAAGAACGCCGACCTGGTGCTGTGGAACCTGAGCACCTTCCTGCACTCCTCGATCGCCGACCCGGTCACCGCGCTGGTCTTCGGTGCGGCCGCCCCGGTCACCGCTTCGTTCGTCAACGGCAAGCAGATCGTCGAGAACAACCGCCTGCTCTTCGCCGACGAGGACGCGATCGCCGTGTCCACCCGGGAAGAGGCGCAGCGCCTGGCGCGGATCTCCGCCCAGGGCTGATCTCCCCAGCGACCGCTGGGGGGAACCCCAGGAGTCCGGCCGGGGGGGACGGCCCCCGGCCGGCGGCCGCGGACCCGAGCGGGGTCCGCGGCAGCCGTTCCCGGGTAGCGCCCGAGGAGAGATCCGAGGGCGCCCCGGGAGCGGTGATCCGCGTGAACCGCCACCGTGGCGGTGACTCGTGACACCCGCACCGCAGCAGAGCACCTTCCGTGCCACTGCCACGGCACCCCCAGCCCCTTCGGGGGGCTGGAGCCACCGCGTGGAGCCGATTTTGGGCGAATCGATTCCGCACCCCTTGGGACAAGAAGTCGCAACACCCACAACTCCATACAGGCTCGACCAGCACGCTTTCGCACCACCTCCATGACACCCACGTCCCTGCCGACGTGTTTAACCGACCGGAGGAAGCCGTGGCCGCAACGCCCAGGTTTCGCAAAGATGCAGTCGCAGTACCGGAGGAGAAGCACCCGGTCGACGAGACCCTGCCTCCGCTGAAGATGTTCACGAGCGGCCTCCAGCACGTGGCCGCCATGTACGCGGGTGTCGTCGCCCCGCCCATGATCGTCGGCCCGGCCGTCGGTCTCTCCGCCACCGAGACCGCCTTCCTGATGGGCGCCTCGCTCTTCACCGCAGGGCTCGCCACCCTCCTCCAGACCCTCGGGTTCTGGAAGATCGGCGCCAAGCTCCCCTTCGTCAACGGCGTCTCCTTCGCCGGCGTGACCCCGATGATCGCCATCGGCAAGGGGGAGGGGGACAACGCCATCCCGATCATCTTCGGCGCGATCATCGTCGCCGGACTGGTCGGCTTCCTCGCCGCCCCCTACTTCGGCAAGCTCGTCCGGTTCTTCCCGCCCGTGGTCACCGGCACCGTCATCACCCTGATCGGCGTCTCCCTGCTCCCCGTGGCCTTCAACTGGTCGCAGGGCGGCAACCGGACCGCCGCCGACTACGGCTCGATGCAGAACATCGGAATGGCCGCCCTCACCCTGGCGATCGTCCTGGTGATGCGCAAGTTCCTGCGCGGCTTCCTCCAGCAGATATCCATCCTGCTCGGCCTGATCGCGGGCACGCTGATCGCCCTCCCGCTGGGCATGACCAGCTTCGACGCCGTCAGGAACGCCTCGGTCGTCGGCTTCCCGACCCCCTTCCACTTCGGCGCCCCGCAGTTCCAGGTCGCGGCCATCATCTCGATGTGCATCGTGATGCTGGTCTGCATGACCGAGTCCACCGCCGACATCCTGGCCCTCGGCAGGATCGTGGGCCGCCCGGCGGACGCCCGGACCATCGAGGGCGGCCTGCGCGCCGACACCCTCGGCAGCGCGATCAGCCCGCTGTTCAACGGTTTCATGTGCAGCGCCTTCGCCCAGAACATCGGGCTCGTCGCGATGACCAAGGTGCGCAGCCGCTTCGTGGTCGCCGCGGGCGGCGGCATCCTGATCCTCCTCGGCCTGTGTCCCATGGCGGCCTCCGTCATCGGGGTCGTCCCGCTGCCCGTCCTCGGCGGCGCCGGTGTGGTCCTCTTCGGCTCCGTCGCGGCCAGCGGCATCCAGACCCTGGCGGGCGCGGCCATGGAGAAGGGCGAGAACGCCCTGATCGTCGCCGCCTCGGTGGGCATCGGCCTGATCCCGATCGCCGCTCCGGACTTCTACCACGCCTTCCCGGAGGACCTCCTCGTCGTCCTCGACTCCGGCATCAGCACCGGCTGCGTGGTGGCCATCCTGCTCAACCTGGCCTTCAACCACCTCGGCGCGAAGCGGAAGCCGGCGGCGGAGGCCGGCGCGGAACCGGCCTTCGTCCACTGAGCCGGGCGCCCGGCCCGTCACCGGGCGCCCCGCGCGGCGGCGCGTACGTCACCCACTGCGGGTGTGGCGTGCGCGCCGCCGCGCGTGTACGCGGGCGGCCGGCGTGGGCGTGCGGACCCCTCCGGTCGCGTGGTCCCGATGGTCCGGCCCGTCACGCGGACCCGTGCGCCCGCCCCGGCCCGTACGGCGGGGCCCAGGCCGCGGCCGCCGGCGCCGGGTCCCGCCAGATGTCTGGCCGGACCGTACGCACCCGCCGGCCCGACTGGTCCAGCTCCTGCGCCTCCGACTTGCGCACGTGCAGGGCCACCACCGTGTCGGTGACGCGCAGGCCGGGCATTCTCCGCGTCAGGTCGGCGGTGTACCGGGACAGCTCCTCGACGGTGCGCAGCCGGGCCCCGATCATGAAGTTCCAGCGGCCGCTGACCGACATGCAGGTCCGGGTCTCGCGCAGCCCCGAGGCCACCGCGGCGCAGTCGGCCACCTCGTGCTCGGGCACCTCCGCCCACACGGTCGCGGACACCGGCCAGCCGGTCAGCCCCGAGGCCATCGCGCAGCTGTAGCGCAGGCTGTGCCCCGCCTCCAGCCGGCCCAGGCGGCGCCTCACGGTCGACTCGCTCATCCCGGACTCCCGGGCCAGCGAGGCCACGCTGCGCCGCGCGTCCGAGGCCAGCGCCAGCACCAGCGGCCGGTCCTCCTCCGGCATCGGCGCGGCCGGCGCCGGTGGGGCCGCGGCCCCTGCGCGGCGGCGGTGCCCGGTCAGCAGACCGGCCTGCGCGGGCGTCAGCTGGTCCAGGCGCCAGCGGTCGGGGGAGGAGTGCACCGCCGTGACCATCGAGGACCGGGTCCCGAGCACGCCCGGGATCCGCTGCATCCGGAAGTACAGGTACTGGTACAGCATGCGCAGGTCCGGGACGGCCACGAAGACCAGCAGGTCACGGCTGCCGGTGGTGTGCTCCACGCCCATGGTGTGGGCGTCGCCCGCCAGCGCCGCGCCCACCGCCGGGGAAGCGCCCGCCGCGCACGTCACCTCGACCCACGCCATGCAGGGCGCCTGCGTACCCGTACGCAGACCGATGCCCGAGATCCAGGCCTCGCCGGCGGCGGTCAGCCGCTCCCAGCGGCGGGCGAGGGTCTCGGGACGCGCCCCGAGCACCTGCCCCAGGCGCTCCCAGCTGGCGCGCGGAGCGAGCTGGAGTGCGTGGACGAGCGCCCGGTCGGTGTCATCGATGGCGGAAATGGCCGACTTCATACCTTCCCCTGGTGGTTCTCCCGGCCGTCGGCCGGTCAACCCTACTTTCGGCTGATCATCTCTCCTCATGGGCCCGCCCGCGCCATCCGGCGGTCGAGCGGGCCTCGAGCAGAGCGGGAGGAGGACATGTGGGTGACCCCGGCTCGAGCCTGCGCCACACGGTGCCGGCCGAACTGTCGAGCTTCGTGGGACGGGAGCGGGAGCTCGCGCGCACCGCTGCCCTGCTCGGTGAGGAACGCCTGGTCAGCCTGGTCGGACCAGCGGGAATAGGCAAGACCCGGCTCGCCGCGCGGACCGCCCGGGCCCTGCGCCGCAGCCGGGGCGCCGACGTGGTGTGGGCCGACCTGGCGAGCCTGCCGGGCCCCCTCCTGGACGGCCTGGAGGAGGAGTTGGAGCGGCGGCTCGACGGCCGCCTGGCCCTGCTGGTGCTCGACGGCTGCGAGCAGTTCGGCGACTGCGCCGGGGCCCTCGCGGGCCGGCTCCTGGCGCGATTGCCCAGGGTACGAATTCTGGCCACTTCGCAGCGGACCCTCGGGTTCCACCAGGGGGCGCAGCTCGCCCTGGGCCCGCTCCCGGTCCCGCCGGAACCATCGGATCCGGCCATTCCGCATCCCGTGGGCGAGGTCGCCGCGTACGCCTCCGTACGCCTCTACGCCGAGCGGGCCCGCGGAGCCGACCCCTCCTTCGCGCTCACCGAGCACAACGCCGGCGCCGTCGCCGCCCTGTGCCGAGCCCTCGACGGGATCCCCGGCGCGCTGGAGCTGGCCGCCGGGCGCGCGGCCCGGTACGCCCCCGCCGAGGCCCTGCGCCGGCTCACCGCCGACCCGCTCGGCTTCCTCGCCGACGGCGCGGGCCGGGCCGGCGGTGCCGACGTCCTGCGCACGCACCGGCTGGCCTCGCCCCCGGAGCGGCTGCTGTGGACGCGGCTGTCCGTCTTCGCGGGCTCCTTCGACGAGGCCGCCGTCGCGCAGGTGTGCGGCTTCGGCGCGCTCGGCCCCGAGGAGGCCGCCGAGGCCCTGCGCGGCATCGCCCCCTCCCTGCTCACGGAGCCCGGCGAACCGGAGCGCTACCGGCTCCCCCTGTCCGTACGGGCCCACGAGGCCCGGCGGCTCGCGCACGCCCCCGGCGGCGACGCGGAGCGGGCCGCCCGCCGCCACCACGAGCGGTGCCGCGTCATCGCCGAACGGGCCGCCTGGCTGTGGCGGTCGGGAGCGCAGCCCCAGGCACGCGCCCTGGCCCTGCGGGAGCTGCCCGAGCTGCGCCTCGCGATGGACCCGCTGGCCGAGGCGGGCCCGGCGGGCGCGCTGGAGGTCGCCGTGTCGCTGTGGTTCCTCTGGTCGGCCTGCGGGCTGGAGGCGGAGGGCCGCCGGCACCTGGAGCGGGCCCTCGCCCTGCACCCGCGTCCCCGGCCGGCCCGCGCACTGTGGCTGGCGGCCTGGCTGGCTGCCGCCTTCGGCCGGCCGGGATCCGCCGATCCGCTGCTGGTGGAGGCCTGGAGCGCGGCCGTACTGGAGGGGGAGGACGCCGCCCTCGCCTACCTCGCGTACGCCCGGGGAACCGCCGCCCTGTGGCAGGACCGGCCCGCCGAGGCCGCGGACGAGTTCCGGGACGCCCTCGGCCAGCTCCCGCAGGACCCGGAGTTCGGCCCGGGACGCCCGGCCCTCGCGGCCGCCCTGACGATGGCGCTCGCGCACACCGACCCGGCGTCCGTGGCCCCCGGCGAAGGGGAGCCGGGCGGCCCCGCCGACCTGTGGGCCCGGTCCTGGTCCGACTACGCCCACGCCCGCGTCCAGCGCCGCAAGGGCCGCCCCGCGCTGGCCCGGACCCGGCTGGTGGCCGCCCTGGAGGTCCAGTTGGCCCTCGGCGACCGCCTCGGGCAGGTCCTCTCGGCGGAGCTGCTGGCCGAACTGGAGGCCGACCTCGGCCACGACGAGGCGGCCGCGCGGCTGCTCGGAGCGGTCCGCGCCCACCGCCCCGCCGCCGCCTGCGCCCCGCGCGCCGAACGGATCCTGCGCCTGCGCATGACCCCGGAGGCCTTCCGGGCGGCCCGCGCGGAGGGTTCCCGCGGCACCCTGCGGGACCTCCTGCCGGAACTCTGAGCCGCAGGTCACCGGCTGGGGCACGAGGTGCCCCGGGGCCCGGAGTTGCGGCCCCCGTCCGGCGTACCGCGTCAAGGACGCGGAAAGACATCGCATGAGTGCGCTCATCCCACCCCTCTGACCGGACAGGTGGTACAGCGATGTCCGAAACCCCCCAGCTGTGGATGCGCAGCGAGACCCGTCCCACCGAACGCCGTGCACCGCTGACCCCCGAGGACGCCGCGCTGCTCGTGCGGCAGGGCGTACGGATCACCGTGGAGGAGTCCGCCCACCGGGTGTTCCCGCTCGACGCGTACGGGGCGGCCGGCTGCGGCACGGCCCCGGCCGGCTCCTGGTCGCGGGCCGCGCCCGGATCCGCGTACGTCCTCGGGCTGAAGGAACTCCCGCCGATGCCCGAGGCCCTGCACCACCGGCACGTCTACTTCGGGCACGCCTACAAGGGCCAGGCGCAGGCGCCCGAACTGCTGCGCCGGTTCGCGGTGGGCGGCGGGACCCTGCTCGACCTGGAGTACCTCGCCGACGAACAGGGCCGCCGGCTGGCCGCCTTCGGCTACTGGGCCGGATACGCCGGCGCCGCCCTCGCCGCCCTGCACGCCCGGGGCGCCCTCGCGGCCCCCCTGGTCCCGCTGCCCCGGCCGGAGCTCGACGCCCGGCTGCGCGCCGCCGCCCCCGACGGGTTACGGGCGCTGGTCATCGGCGCGGGCGGACGCAGCGGACGCGGCGCCTGCGACGCCCTCACCACCGCCGGGATCCCGGTCACCCGCTGGGACCGCACCGCGACCCGCCGCCTGGACCGCGCCGCGCTGCTCGGCCACGACATCCTGGTCAACGCGGTGCTCACCACCCGTCCCGTGCCGCCCTTCCTGACCCCGGCCGACCTGGAGACGGCGCCCCGGCGGCTGTCGGTGATCGCCGACATCACCTGTGACACCGGATCGGAGCTGCACCTGCTCCCCGTGTACGACCGCCTCACCGACTGGACGGCCCCGGCGCGCCGGCTGCCCGGCGGGGGCCCGCCGGTGGACGTGATCGCCATCGACAACCTCCCGTCCCTGCTCCCGGCCGAGGCGGCCCGCGCCTTCTCGGCGGACCTCCTCCCGAAGCTCCTCGCCCTGCACGCCCCGTCCCCGGACCCGGACTGGCTGCGCTGCCGCGCGGCCTTCACCACGGCCATGGCGGCGCTGGAGGGCCCGGAGCGGGCGGCCTGACGGCGGGTCTAGGCGGGGTCCGCGTCCGGCTGCCAGAGCATCAGGTTGCTCATCAGTTCCGCCTGCTCGACGGCGTCGTCCAGCGCGTGGTGCGTGTGGCGGCGCCGGGAGTGGAGTTCGCGGGGCATGCGGCCCTTCACGGCCGCGCGCAGCGGGACGCGGGCCTTCGCCGCGTACAGGGTCTTCATGTCCAGGCAGCCGGAGTGGCCGAAGGGGCTGTCGTCGCCGAACTCGATCAGGTACCAGTACAGGAAGGTCCAGTCGAAGGAGGCCGGGTAGCCGCACATGACCGGCTGCGCCCCGGCGGAGACCTCCCGCACCCAGGCCCGGAAGTCGGCCATCGCCGCGGCCGGGTCGGCGCCCTCGCGCAGCAGCCGCTCGCGGTCCAGGCCGCTGACGGCGAGGGCGGCCTCCACGTACCGGCCGCTGATGGGCCGCAGTTCCCGGTAGAAGGTCTGGAGTTCGGGATCGGCGGCCCGGTACACGGCGCCGTCCTGGCGGCCCGCGACGGACGCGCCGAAGCTGATCATCGAGTAGGGGCCGGGGATCGGGCCGTCGGCCTCGATGTCGACGGAGATGTAGAGACTGGGACGTGCGGGACGGGCTGCCATGGCCTGATCATGACAGCCCGCCCGCCGCTCCTCCTCCGAATTACGGAGCGTCCGTCGCGCGGCGCGTCCCGTCCTGCGGAGCGTCCGTCCTACGGAGCGTCCGTCCTACGGAGCCGCCGCCAGGAACATCCCGGTGTGGTCGCCCCCGGCGGTGTTCTTGCAGCTGGAGGCCGAGCCCGCGGGCTGGGCCACGGCCAGGGCCAGGCAGCGGCCGACGGCCAGCTGCCCGTAGTAGTTCGGGTGCATGGACTCCTGGATCAGGCCCTGCGACTCGTTGTTGTCGATCCAGCGCGCCCACTCGCTCGTCTTCGCCGAGGCGGGGACGGCGGAGCTGACCTGCTTGCTGGCCTTCGCGCAGACCTCACGGCCCTGGAGCATGTCCCGCAGGTCCAGGAACTGCACGCCCTTGGCCGCCGCGACCCCCTTGATGCGGTTCGCGATCTGCGGCACGAGCGAGTCCCGGGCCCAGTCGGAGTCCCGGTTCCAGAAGGGGCAGCCGCCGGTGTTGAGCCGGCTCCAGTCGCTCTGGGTGTACCGGTTCTCGGCGCCCCGCGGGATCGGGGACGGGTAGGACTGCAGCACGATGCGGTACGAGGAGTCCGCGTACCCGGCCTGGCGCATCACGGCGCGGATCTCGTCGACGGACTTGCCGACGTTCGCCATGACGCCGTCGATCTTCTGGTCGACGCCCGCCTGCTGGTCGTCGTAGCAGTACGAGCCCCACAGGACGAAGTCGTACGCGCAGTCCTTGATGATGTCGGCGAAGCCGAGGTCGTTCCCGCCGATGGACAGCGCGATGACCTTCACGTTGCGGCTCGCGGCCACCGCCGCGAGCTGGTCGGCCTGCGGCGCCTCGCCCTTGAAGGCCACACCGCCGTTGGAGGCGCGGAAGACGTTCTCCGAAGTCGCCCCGGAGCAGGCCAGGTTCACCGCCGTCTCGGCGATGGCGCCCGCGCTCAGCACCTCGGCCGAGTCCGAGCGGTGGCAGCCGCCGGCGGTGGCGGCGTAGACCTTGGAGGGATCGTAGGAACTGCCGCTGACCCACGCCCGGTCGGTGCCGTTCCTGCTCCCGCTGTTGGTCAGGCTGTTGCCCTTCCAGCGTCCGGCCTCGCCGGAGATGTAGCTGTCGCCCATGGACACCACGGCGGTGGGTCCCGTCCCGGGCCCGGCCACCGCCGTCCCGGCCCCGCCGGCGAGCAGGGCGGCGGCGAGCGGCAGAACCATTCCGGCGCCGGCCAGTCGTCGCACACGACGTGGAGCGGCCCGGCCCTTGCCGGCCTTTCGGAATCCGATCACTGCGGAACTCCTGCGGTCGGCCACGCCGAAGTCGCCAACAACTTCGGTGCGTGGCTTGGAAAGTGGGGGTACCGCCGGCGCCGGTGGCATCGGAAAGGTGGCACGCGCCCACTTGTTACCGCTAGGTACAGTCGGATTACGATGCAGTAACGCCCGACCGGTCGGTCGGCCGCCGAGGGGGGTCCGGACCGGGGGCGCGGGGGTCCGCGCGCCCCCTCCGGCTTCGCATCGGCACACACCGCCGCGCGAACACGGCTCCGCCCCCGGCGCCTTGGGGCGACGGGGGCGGAGCGGGTGTTCGACTGCTGTGCGTTTCAGCCGAAGGGGGTGGTGCGGGCCTGGGCCGTGGGTCAGCCGACCAGCTGGTCGTACGCGGGGAGGGTCAGGAAGTCCGCGTAGTCGGCGTCCAGGGAGACCTGGAGCAGGAGGTCGTGGGCCTGCTGCCACTTCCCGGCCGCGAAGGCCTCCTCGCCGACCTCGGCGCGGATCGCGTCGAGCTCCTCGGCGGCGATCTTGCGGGTCAGTTCGGCGGTGGCGCGCTCGCCGTTCTCGAACACGACTCCGGCGTTGATCCACTGCCAGATCTGGGAGCGCGAGATCTCGGCGGTGGCGGCGTCCTCCATGAGGCCGAAGATGCCGACGGCGCCCAGGCCGCGCAGCCAGGCCTCGATGTAGCGGGTGCCGACCTGGACCGCGTTGCGCAGGCCCTCGTAGGTGGGCTTCGCGTCCAGGGAGTCGATCGCGATCAGGTCGCCGGGGGCGACGGAGACGTCCTCGCGGAGGCGGTCCTTCTGGTTGGGCTTGTCGCCCAGGACGGCGTCGAAGGAGGCCATGGCGATCGGGACCAGGTCGGGGTGGGCGACCCAGGAGCCGTCGAAGCCGTCGCCGGCCTCGCGGTCCTTGTCGGCCTTGACCTTCGCGAAGGCGATGGCGTTGGCCTCGGCGTCCTTGCGGGACGGGATGAAGGCCGCCATGCCGCCGATCGCGTGCGCGCCGCGCTTGTGGCAGGTGCGGACGAGCAGCTCGGTGTAGGCGCGCATGAAGGGGGCGGTCATCGTCACCGCGTTGCGGTCCGGCAGGACGAACTTCTCGCCGCCGTCACGGAAGTTCTTGACGATGGAGAACAGGTAGTCCCAGCGGCCCGCGTTCAGGCCCGCCGCGTGGTCCTGGAGCTCGAAGAGGATCTCTTCCATCTCGTAGGCCGCGGTGATGGTCTCGATGAGGACGGTCGCGCGGACGGTGCCCTGCGGGATGCCGACGTAGTCCTGGGCGAAGACGAAGATGTCGTTCCAGAGGCGGGCCTCCAGGTGCGACTCCGTCTTCGGGAGGTAGAAGTACGGGCCCTTGCCGAGGCCGATCAGGCGCTGGGCGTTGTGGAAGAAGTAGAGGCCGAAGTCCACGAGGGAGCCGGAGGCCGGGCCGCCCTCGAAGCTGAGGTGGCGCTCCTCCAGGTGCCAGCCGCGCGGGCGCATGACCACGGTCGCGAGCTGGTCGGCGGGCTTCAGCGCGTACGCCTTGCCCGTGCGCGGGTCGGTGAAGTCGATGCGGCGCTCGTAGGCGTCGATGAGGTTGAGCTGGCCGAGGACGACGTTCTCCCAGGTGGGAGCCGAGGCGTCCTCGAAGTCGGCGAGCCAGACCTTGGCGCCCGAGTTGAGGGCGTTGATGGTCATCTTGCGGTCGGTCGGACCGGTGATCTCCACGCGGCGGTCGTTCAGGGCGGCCGGGGCAGGCGCGACCTTCCAGTCGCCCTCGCGGACCTGTGCGGTGTCCGGGAGGAAGTCGAGGGTGGAGGTGCGGGCGATCTCGGCGCGCCGCTCGGCGCGTCGGGCGAGGAGCTCGGCGCGGCGGGGGGCGAACCGCCGGTGGAGCTCGGCCACGAAGGCGAGAGCCGCTTCGGTGAGGACTTCGTCCTGCCGGGGCAGGGGCTCGGCGTCGACGATGGCCAGCGGGGACGGCGCTGGTGCGGACATATCTGTCACTCCTTCAGCGGCGGTGCCTGGCGGCCGCGGGGAATGCTCGCGCGAGACGGCACGCAGTGCCGTCGGGTGTGGAGAGTTCCGGGTAACGGTCGCGGGCGCCGTCTGGGGGTTCAGGGCGCTTCTGACCAGTGGATAGTAATTTCCTCATGGTGGAAGTTCAATGGTTTGTTGATGTCGAGATTCTCTGAGTCGACAGATTCCGGATGCCGGTGGCCCTCAGTGCCATACCGGTCACGCCCCGCTCAGTCCAGACGTGCCAGGTCGGAGGGGGTGTCGATGTCGAAAGCGGCCGCGACGTCCCCGCACTCCACCAGCATGACCTCGGCGGCGTGGTTCTTCAGGTGGACCCGCGCGCCCTGGTCCCCGGTCGCCGTCGCCGTGATGTCCGCCCAGCGGTCCGCGCCGAACAGGACGGGATGCCCGCGCTCCCCGTCGTACGCCGCCGCCACCAGGCTCGACGGGGACCGGTAGGCCTCCCGCACCCGGGCCACCGCCGCCGGCCCGATGCCCGGCTGGTCCACCAGTGACACCAGGGCCGCGCCGGCGCCCGTACCGGCCAGCGAGGCGAGCCCGACCCGCAGGGAGGAGCCCATGCCCTCCGCCCAGTCCGGGTTGTCCACCACCACGCAGCCCGCCAGGTCGGCGCGCTCGCGGACCTCGGCGGCCGAGGCTCCGAGCACCACGTGCACCGGGCCGCAGCCGGCCTCGCGCAGCACCCGCACCGCGTTCTCCACGAGCGGGCGGCCGCGGTAGGGGAGCAGGGCCTTGGGGCGTCCGCCGAGCCGCCGGCCGCCGCCGGCGGCCAGGAGCAGGCCGGCGATGACGGGCGGGGCCTCCCCGGACGCCGCCCCCGAGGGCGGGGCGCCGCCGGACGCGGACGTCACAGGGGCAGGGGGGCGGCCGGGGCCGGGGACGGTTGCGCGGGAGTGCTCGACTGCTGACATGTCAGCGATTCTCGCCGCCGCTTCCCCCGGACGGGTGGCAGCCCCGCCAGCAGCCGCCGTACGGAGGCCAGCGCGGCCCCGATGCGCAGCGGCTCCGAGATCCGGTCCTCGGCGGCGGCCAGCAGGGCCCGTTCGTCACGATCGGTGAAACCGTGGGTGAAGGTGCTGTACGGCATTGCGGAGCACTCCTTGCCAATCGGGGGCCAATACCGCGAGTCTGGACCCCGATTGGCCTGGTCGGCAGAGCCAATCAGGGGAGGTTGGCATGGCAAACGGGCGAGTGGTCCATACGGCGGACAGGACGATGGGGAGCCGTCAGCTCGCGGCACTGCTCCCGGCCGAGGTGCTCGGCCGGCCCGGCTACCGGGCCCTCGCCGACGCCGTGCGCACCCTGGTCCTCGACGGCCGCATCGCCCTGCACGTGCGGCTGCCCGCGGAGCGCGACCTCGCCGAGGCGATCGGCGCCAGCCGCGCCACCGTCACCGGCGCCTACGACCTGCTCCGCGAGAGCGGCTACGTGCGCAGCCGCCGCGGCTCCGGCACCTGGACCGAGCTGCCCGACGGGCACGGGCCGGTCGGCGCCCACGCCCTCCTCGGCTCCGGCGGCTACAGCGCCGACGGGGACCCCGGCATCGACCTCGCCATCGCCGCGATGGGAGCCCCGCCCGACAGCCTCGCCGAGGCCCTCGCGTGGGCCGCCCCGCGCCTGCCCGGACTCGCCCGCACCCCCGGCTACCACCCCTTCGGGCTGCCCGACCTGCGCGCCGCCGTCGCCGACCGCTTCACCCGGCGCGGCCTGCCCACCCGCCCCGAGCAGATCCTGGTCACCGCCGGGGCCCAGCAGGCCTTCGCCCTGACCGTCGGCCTGCTCTGCCGGCCCGGGGACCGCGTCGTCACCGAGAACCCCACCTACGCCAACGTCCTCGACGCCCTGCGCCACGCCCGCCTGCGCACCGCCTCCATCGCCGTCTCCGACAGCGGCTGGGACATGGAGATAGCCGAGTCCACGCTCCGTCAGACCGTGCCCCGGCTGGCGTACGTGATCCCCGACTTCCACAACCCCACGGGCAGCCTGATGCCGGACGAACAGCGGCTGCGGCTGCTCGCCGCGACCCGGGCCACCGGCACCTGGCTGGTGGTCGACGAGACCATCGCCGACATCGCGCTGGACGTGCCCGCCCCCGCCCCGCTGGCCTCGCTCGCCCCCCGCTCCGGCGCCGACCACGTGATCACCATCGGCTCGCTCAGCAAGACCCACTGGGGCGGCCTGCGCGTCGGCTGGATCCGGGCCACCGCCAAACTGATCGCCGAGCTGACCGCCGTACGGGTCTCCGCGGACATGACCGGCTCCGTACTCGACCAGGCGGTGTCGCTCCCGCTGCTGGAGGGCCTGGAACGCGCCCTGCCGGACCGGCTCGCGCAGCTGCGCACCCAGCGGGCCGCCCTGGTGTCCGCGCTCCAGCGGCACACCCCCGAGTGGTCCTGGCAGCTGCCCCCGGGCGGCCTCTCCCTCTGGGTGGACCTCGGCGAACCGGTCAGCTCCGCCCTCGCCGAGCGGGCGGCCGCCGCCGGGGTGCACATCGGCCGCGGAGCCCGCTTCGGCGTCGACCCGGGCACCTTCGAGCACCGCCTGCGCATCCCGTACACGCTGCCGGCCGACCGCCTGGACGAGGGCGTACGCCGCCTCGCCGCGGCCTTCCACGACGGCGTCCCGCTGGCTCCGGGGGTGGAGCGGCCCTACTGGGTGGCGTGAGCCGCGGACGCCCTGCCGGTCCCGCCCGACGTACGCGTCGGCCGCCGGCCGGGACATCAGGGCCACCGCCCCCGGTACGGCCGCCACCCGCCTGCCTCCCGGCCCGCCCGCCCGGGAGACAGCCCCCGTATGGAGGCACCCCGCCCGGGGGACGGCCCGTACCGGGGGACCCCTACGGCGTGCGGATCAGGCGGCGGGTGGCGGCCGCGGCGACCGCGGAGGTGCGGGAGTCGACGCCGAGCTTCGCGTAGACGTGCACCAGGTGGGACTTGACCGTGGCCTGGCTGAGGAAGAGCCGCTTCGAGATCTGCTGGTTCGACAGCCCGTCCGCGACCAGCTGGAGCACCTCCAGCTCCCGTTTCGTCAGCGCCTCCGCCGGGGTCCGCATCCGGTCCATCAGCCGCAGCGCCACCGCCGGGGCCAGCGCCGACTGGCCGGCCGCCGCCGTGCGGACCGCCGCAGCCAGCTCCTCCGGCGGGGCGTCCTTCAGCAGGTAGCCCGAGGCGCCCGCCTCCACCGCCGCCAGGATGTCCGCGTCCGTGTCGTAGGTGGTCAGGACCAGCACCCGGGGCGCGCCCGGGCGGGCGGTGATCGCCGCCGTGGCCGCCGAGCCGTGCATCCCGGCCCCGAACTGGAGGTCCATCAGGACCACGTCGACCTCCTCGGAGGCGGCCAGTTCCACCGCCCGCTCCGCCGTCGCCGCCTCCGCGACCACCGCGAAGTCCGTCTCGGTGTCCAGCACCGCGCGCAGCCCGGCGCGGACCACGGGGTGGTCGTCGGCGAGCAGGAGCCGGATGGTCATGGTCAGGCCTCCACGGGCAGCGGCAGGGTGACGGCCACGGCGGTGCCCTGGCCCCGGTCGGACTCCACGGTGAACAGGCCGCCCAGCGACTCGGCCCGCGCCCGCATCGCGGGCAGGCCGAAGCCGCCGTCGCCCGAGGCGGCGCCGGCGGGGTCGAAGCCCCGGCCGTCGTCGACCACGTCCAGGGTGACCGAGGCGTCCATGAACGTCAGGGTGATCTCCGCCCGCCCCGCCTCCGCGTGCCGCACCACGTTGGCCAGCGCCGACTGGGCGATCCGCAGCAGGGCCACCTCGTACGGGGTGGGCAGCGCCCGGGGGGTGCCGCTGACGGAGAAGCGCACCCGCGGGCCCGGGGCCCCCGAACACAGCCGCTCCAGCGCCGCCGCCAGCGAGCCGTGCTCCAGGTCCGGGGGAGTCAGGGCCCGTACGAAGCGCCGCGCCTCGGCGAGGTTGTCCTGCGCGGCCTCCCGGGCCCGGGCGATGTGCGCGAGCGCCGCCGCCGCGGGGGTGCCGGGGACGCCGGCCCCCGGAGCCCCCCGGCCGGCGGGAGCGCCCGCCCCCGGGCCGGGCGGGGCGCCCGGGGCCGCCGCGTCTTCCGACAGCGCCCGCTCGGCGGCCCGGAGCAGCAGCTGGATGGACGACAGGCCCTGGGCCAGGGTGTCGTGGATCTCCCGGGCGAGCCGTTCCCGCTCCGCGAGGATCCCCGCTCCCCGCTCGGCCGCCGCGAGCTCGGCCCGGGTGGCGATGAGCTCCTCGATCAGCTCCCGGCGGCGTTCGCTCTCGCGGTACAGGGCCTGGTAGCCCAGTACCGTGGCGACGGCGACGGCCCCGCCGAGCAGCGGCCCGAGGAAGGCCCCGGGGGTGACGGAGCCGCTGTGCGCGAGGAAGCCGCCGATGGCCGCGCAGGCGGTGGCCGCGACGGCCGCCACGCCCCAGCGCAGCCGCAGCAGGTGCAGCTCCAGGAAGTACAGCGGGAAGGCGATCCACACCCCGTCGGGGGAGACGGCCAGCAGCGCGGCCCACACCGCGCCCACCCCGGCCAGCCACAGCCCGGCGGCCCGCGCCGAGTGCCGCACGGCGGGGAGCCGGACGCCCGCCGCGTACACGGCGGCCAGCAGGACGCAGAGGGCGGTCACCCGGCCGGCGTCCGGTGCGGAGTCCGCGACGGCCCGGGCGGAGGCCAGCGCGAGCAGCCCGAGGAGCAGGGCGTGCAGGCACAGCCGCAGCACGCGGGAGACGGGGGTCAGGAGGCGGGAGGGCGGTGCGGAAGACATCGTCCGACCAGCGTAAGCGGGCGGTCCGGGGCGCCGGTCAACCGAAAGTTTGATGTCCGGATGCCACCTTCGATCGCAGGTTGCCCACCGTGGCGCGATGCCCCGGGGCCGGGTGCGGGACCAAGGTGGGGGTCATGTTC
This sequence comes from Streptomyces sp. NPDC043896, assembly GCF_056435605.1. Taxonomy (NCBI): domain Bacteria; kingdom Bacillati; phylum Actinomycetota; class Actinomycetes; order Kitasatosporales; family Streptomycetaceae; genus Streptomyces; species Streptomyces sp. NPDC043896. The sequence continues at coordinate 118,175 of NZ_JBWKEE010000012.1, read as the reverse complement.
GTCGCATGGAGAGATCTACGGTTCGCCAAGGGCCGCTTCGCCCTCATGGGGTCGGTCGTCCTGCTGATCACGCTGCTGGTCGGCCTGCTGTCGGGGCTCACGTCCGGACTGGCCCGGGAGAACATCTCGGCCATCACCGGGCTGCCCGCCTCGCGGCTGGCCTTCGCGGCGCCGGCCGGGGACCAGAAGGTCTCCTTCACCCAGTCCCAGCTGCCCGAGAGCGCCTGGAAGGCCTGGCGCGGGCAGCCCGGCGTCACCGCGGCCCAGCCGCTCGGCATCCGCACCACCAACGCCGTCTCGGACGGGCGCACCGCCGCCGTCTCCGTCTTCGGCGTCGAGCCGGCCGGGCGGCTGGCGCCCGCCGGGGCCGGGCTCGCCCGGGGGCGGGTGGTCCTCACCGAGAAGGCGGCGAAGGAGCTGGGCGGGCTCACCGCCGGGGCCAGGGTCCGGGTCGGGCCGCTGGAGGTGACCGTGGCCGCCGTATCGGGCACGGCCGCCTACAGCCACACCCCGGTCGTCTGGATGGACCTGGACGACTGGCAGCGCGTGGGCAACCCCGGGGGCTCCTCGGACACCACCGCCACCGTCATCGCCCTCGACGGCTCCGGGGACACCGACTGGGCCGCCGGCGACGACGCGGCGGGCACGAGGGCCCAGACGGTCGACGAGGCCCTCGGCGCCATAGGGTCCTACCAGGCCGAGAACGGCTCGCTCCAGCTGATGCGCGGATTCCTCTTCGCCATCTCCGCCCTGGTCATAGGGGCCTTCTTCACCGTCTGGACGATCCAGCGCAGCGGTGACATCGCCGTGCTCAAGGCCCTCGGCGCCTCCACCCCGTACCTGCTGAAGGACGCCCTCGGCCAGGCCGTGGTGATGCTGGCGATCGGGACCGGCGCGGGCACCGCGCTCGCGGCCGGTTTCGGAGCCCTGATCAGCGGCGGCGACGTGCCCTTCGTCCTGGACGCCGCCACCGTGCTGGCCCCCGCCGCGATCATGATCGTGCTCGGCGCGCTGGGCGCCGCCCTGTCCATCCGGCGGATCACCGCCGTCGACCCGCTGACCGCCCTGGGGAGCGCCCGATGACCCTGCTCGTGGACGACGTCACGCTCACGTACCCGGACGGCGACGGCCGCCTCACCGCGCTCGACGCGGTGTCCCTGGAGGTGCCCGCGGGCTCCCTGACCGCGATCGTGGGGCCCTCGGGCTCTGGGAAGTCCAGCCTGCTGGCCGTGGCGGCCACCCTCGTCACCCCGGACTCCGGCCGGGTCGTGGTCGCGGGCCGGGACACCACCCGGCTCGGCCCCGCCGAGAAGTCGGCGCTGCGCCGGGAGCGGATCGGCATCGTCTTCCAGCAGCCGAACCTGCTCGCCTCGCTGACCGCGGCCGAACAGCTCCAGGTGATGGCCCACGTCTCGGGCCGCCCCTCCCGTCAGCCGCGCCGCCGGGCCCTGGAGCTGCTGGACGCGGTCGGCCTGGCCGACAAGGCCGGCAAGCGCCCGCACCAGCTGTCGGGCGGGCAGCGCCAGCGGGTGAACATCGCCCGGGCCCTGATGAACGAGCCGGCCGTGCTGCTGGTCGACGAGCCCACCAGCGCCCTCGACCACGAGCGCGGCGCGGCGGTCCTCGACCTGCTGGTCTCCCTCACCCGGGAGCGGTCCACCGCCACGGTGCTGGTCACGCACGACCGCGCCCACCTGGACCGGATGGACCGTACGGCGGTCATGGCCGACGGCCGCCTCACCCCCGGGGCGCCCGCCGGAGCGTCCCCGGCGGCCGCCCGGGCGGTCTGAGGAGGCGTACGCGGCGGCGCGCGCCCGGGCGCGCGAGAGCCCCGGCACCCCCGCAGGGGGAGGGTGCCGGGGCTCTCGCCGTCCGTACGGGCCGACGGGCCCGCGGGCCTACGCCGGGGTCTGGCTCTGCAGGGCCACCGACAGCTCGGCGGCGACGCCCTGGAGGATCGGCACGAAGGACTCGGCCACCGCCTGGGTCACCCGTCCGGCCGGACCGGAGATGGAGATCGCGGCGGCGGTCGGCGAGTCCGGCACGGACACGGCGAGGCAGCGGACTCCTATTTCCTGCTCGTTGTCGTCGACGGCGTAGCCGACCTTGCGGACCTGCTCCAGGGCCTCCAGGAAGCCCTCGGGGGTGGTGATGGTCTTCTCGGTCGCGGCGGGCATCCCCGTGCGCGCCAGGAGGGCGCGGACCTCGTCGGCCGGGGTGTGGGCGAGCAGGGCCTTGCCCACGCCGGTGGAGTGCGGCAGGACCCGCCGGCCGACCTCGGTGAACATGCGCATGGAGTGCTTGGACGGCACCTGGGCGACGTACACGATCTCGTCGCCGTCGAGCAGGGCCATGTTCGCCGTCTCCCCGGTCTCCTCGACCAGACGGGCGAGGTAGGGGCGTGCCCAGGTGCCCAGCAGCCGCGACGCGGACTCGCCGAGGCGGATGAGGCGGGGGCCGAGGGAGTACCGTCGGTTGGGCTGCTGCCGGACGTACCCGCACGCCACGAGGGTGCGCATCAGGCGGTGGATGGTCGGGAGCGGCAGGCCGCTGGCGGCCGAGAGCTCGCTGAGACCGACCTCGCCACCGGCATCGGCCATGCGTTCGAGCAGATCGAAGGCGCGCTCAAGGGACTGGACGCCACCGCCGCCGGCGGTGGGCTTGGCGGAAGCGTCGGTGGTGCTGGCGCTGGACGTCGGCACGGCGCGGTCCTTTCGGTGCTGGCAGGCAAGGAAGCAGCCTACCGGTCGGTCGACGTCGGCCCTAGAGCCGGGCCCGCGCCGTCCTCGCCGGTCAGAGGTGGTTTGTCCTGGTGGTGGACGTCCTCGGGAAGTTACCCGCCAGGTCCTCGGTGGCGGTAGCTACATTCTGGATAGCGAAATCTTAATTCCATCCTGTGGAAACATCCAATTGCGGTGAGAACGTGTCAGCAGTCCCTCCGGGCGCTCTTGACTGGCCCCGGATCGGGGTGAAGACTCCGTCAACAGAACGTTGAATTTCGCTCTGTGGAAGTAGATGGGGAGTTTCCGGTGGCCGACGTGGCAGTGGAACTGGTACTGCGCTCGACGCGCGTCATCACCCCCGAGGGGACGCGCGCCGCCTCGGTGGCCGTCGCCGGCGGGAAGATCACGGCCGTGCTGGCGCACGACGCCGAGGTGCCGGCCGGAGCCCGGCTGGAGGACTTCGGTGACGACGTCCTGCTCCCCGGTCTGGTGGACACCCACGTCCACGTGAACGACCCCGGCCGCACCGAGTGGGAGGGCTTCTGGACGGCCACCCGCGCCGCGGCCGCCGGCGGCATCACCACCATCCTCGACATGCCGCTCAACTCCCTGCCGCCGACCACCACGGTCGACAACCTCCGCGTCAAGCAGGAGGTCGCCCGGACCAAGGCGCACGTGGACGTCGGCTTCTGGGGCGGCGCCCTCCCCGACAACGTCAAGGACCTGCGCCCGCTGCACGACGCCGGCGTCTACGGCTTCAAGTGCTTCCTGTCGCCCTCCGGCGTGGACGAGTTCCCGCTGCTCGACCAGGAGCAGCTGGCCACCTCCCTCGCCGAGATCACCGGCTTCGGCGGCCTGCTGATCGTGCACGCCGAGGACCCGCACCACCTGGAGTCCGCCCCGCAGAACCCGGGCCCCAAGTACGCCGACTTCCTGGCCTCCCGCCCCCAGGACGCCGAGAACACCGCGATCCAGAACCTGATCGACCAGGCGAAGCGGCTGAACGCCCGCGTGCACGTACTGCACCTCTCCTCCGCCTCCGCGCTGCCCCTGCTGGCCGCGGCCAAGGCCGAGGGCGTCCAGATCACGGTCGAGTCCTGCCCGCACTTCCTCACCCTCACCGCCGAGGAAGTCCCGGACGGCGCCACCGAGTTCAAGTGCTGCCCGCCCATCCGCGAGGCCGCCAACCAGGACGTCCTGTGGGACGCGCTCGCCGACGGCACCATCGACTGCATCGTCTCCGACCACTCGCCCTCCACCGCGGACCTGAAGACCGGCGACTTCGCCACCGCGTGGGGCGGCATCTCCTCCCTCCAGCTGGGCCTCCCCGCCATCTGGACCGAGGCGCGCAAGCGCGGCCGCACCCTCGAAGAGGTCGCGCGCTGGATGTCCACCGCCCCCGCCGCGCTGGCGGGCCTCGCGGCCAAGGGCGCCATCGAGGCCGGGCGTGACGCCGACTTCGCGGTCCTGGCCCCCGAAGAGACCTTCACCGTGGACCCGGCCGAGCTGCACCACCGCAACCAGGTCACGGCGTACGCGGGCAGGACCCTGTACGGCGTCGTGAAGTCCACCTGGCTGCGCGGCACGCAGATCGCCGACCACGGCACCCCGACCGAGCCCACGGGCCTCCTCCTTGAAAGGCAGAACTGACAGTGGCGATTCCTTCCTTCACCGGTAACGCGAACCCGTACGGGGGCGGCGACCCGTACGCGGACTACCGCACCGCGGAGTTCCCCTTCACCCAGTACGCGAACCTCGCGGCCCGCGAGCTGGGTGCCGGTGTCATCGCCGCCAACGACGAGTTCTTCGCCGAGCGCGAGAACCTGCTGATCGCCGAGGCCGGCCACTTCGACCCCGAGCACTTCGGCCACAAGGGCAAGGTCATGGACGGCTGGGAGACCCGCCGCCGCCGCGGCGTGTCCGCCGAGCAGCCCTGGCCGGCCGCCGAGGACCACGACTACGCCCTGATCCGCCTCGGCGCCCCCGGCGTCATCCGCGGCATCGTCGTCGACACCGCCCACTTCCGCGGCAACATGCCGCAGGCCGTGTCCGTCCAGGGCGCGTCCGTCGAGGGCTCCCCGACCGAGGCCGAGCTGCTCTCCGAGGACGTCAAGTGGACGACCCTCGTCGAGCGCACCCCGGTCGGCGGCCACGCCGCCAACGGCTTCGAGGTCAACGTGGAGCAGCGCTTCACGCACCTGCGCCTGAACCAGCACCCGGACGGCGGCATCGCCCGCCTGCGCGTCTACGGCGAGGTCCGCCCCGACCCGAAGTGGCTCGCCGTGCTCGGCACCTTCGACGTCGTCGCCCTGGAGAACGGCGGCTCGGTCGAGGACGCGTCCAACCGCTTCTACTCCCCGCCGACCAACACCATCAACCCGGGCCGCTCCCGCAAGATGGACGACGGCTGGGAGACCGCCCGCCGCCGTGACAACGGCAACGACTGGATCCGCTACCAGCTCGTCGCCGAGTCCGAGATCCGCGCCGTGGAGATCGACACCGCCTACCTCAAGGGCAACTCGGCCGGCTGGGCCTCGCTGTCGGTCAAGACGGGCGAGGAGGGCGAGTGGGCGGAGTTCCTGCCGCGCACCCGCCTGCAGCCCGACACGAACCACCGCTTCGTCCTGGACGCCCCTGCGGTCGGCACCCACGTGCGGATCGACATCTTCCCGGACGGCGGCTTCTCCCGCCTGCGTCTGTTCGGTTCGCTGACGGAGGCCGGCGCGGCCGCGCACGCCGCCCGCCACCAGGAGCTGGGCGGCTGATCCGCTCCGCCCTGTGACCCGCCCCCGGGGGCCGACACCCCCGGGGTCCGGAACGCGCCGAGGGGGCGCACCACTTCCGTGGTGCGCCCCCTCGCCCGGTACCCGCCCCCGCCTAGGCGGTGTGGCCGCCGTCGACCGAGAACTCCGCCCCGGTGACGTACACGGAGTCCGGCCCGGCGAGGAAGGACACCATGGCGGCGACCTCCTCCGGGGTGCCGTAGCGCCCGAGGGCCGTCATCGAGCGCTGCGGGTCCGCGTACGGGCCGTCGGCCGGGTTCATGTCGGTGTCCGTCGGGCCGGGGTGGACCAGGTTGGCGGTGATGCCGCGCCCGCCGAGCTCCCGGGCGAGGGACTTCGTCAGGCCCGTCATGGCCGCCTTGCTCATCGCGTACAGGGTGCCGCCGGGGCCGGGGACCCGGCCCACGATGCAGCTGCCGATGACGATGATCCGGCCGCCGGGGCCCATGTGCCCCGCCGCGGCCTGCGCGGCCAGGAAGGCGCCCCGGACGTTGACGCCGAGGACCCGGTCCACGTCGGCGGTGCCGAGCGTGTCGAGCGGCCCGAGCAGGCCGACGCCGGCGTTGTTGACCAGGACGTCGAGCCGGCCCAGTGTCCGTACGGTCTCCTCGACCGCCGTCCGCGGGCCGTCGGCGTCGCCCGCGTCGGCCCGTACCGCCAGGCCCCGGCGGCCCAGCGCCTCGATCTTGCCGACGACCTCGGCGGCGGCGCCGGCGCCGCTCACGTAGGTGACCGCGACGTCGAAGCCGTCCTCGGCCAGCCGCAGCGCGGTGGCCGCCCCGATGCCCCGGCTGCCGCCCGTCACCAGGGCCACCGTGTTGCCGTTCATGTCGTTCCTCCCCGAACCGTTCATGTGGTTGCGGGTTCAATGAAATCCGCCGGGGGCGGGCGGCGCTGGCGGGAATCCGACCTCGCGTTCACGCGCGCCGCACCGATGAGTTCCGGCGCCGGCGGGAGTCTGAACCGACAACGGGACAAGCCGTGGACACAAGGAGCGCCGCACCATGGGCAAGCTGACCCTCACCACCTTCCTGACCCTCGACGGAGTGATGCAGGCCCCCGGCGGGCCGGAGGAGGACCGCAGCGGGGGCTTCCCGTACGGCGGCTGGCTCGTGCCCTTCGCCGACGAGGGCATGGGGGAATTCATGAACGAGGTCTTCGACCGCGCCGGGGCCTTCCTCCTCGGGCGCCGGACGTACGAGATCTTCGCCTCGTACTGGCCGCTGCACGACGATCCGGCCGACCCGGTGCCGAACAAGCTCAACCGGCTGCCGAAGTACGTCGCCTCCACCACCCTGAAGGACCCCGCCTGGGGCCCCGCCACCGTCGTGGACGGGGAGCAGCTCCAGTCGGAGATCGTCCGCGTCAAGGACGCCCTGGACGGGGAGCTCCAGGTGCACGGCAGCGGGCAGCTCGCCCAGTGGCTGCTCGCGCGCGACCTCGTCGACGAGCTGAACCTGCTGGTCTTCCCCGTCTTCCTCGGTGCCGGGCGGCGCCTGTTCCCCACCGGCGGCCTGGCCACGGCCTTCGAGCTGACCGGCTCCCGGACCACGGGCAGGGGCACCGCCATCCACACCTACCGCCCCACGGGCCGCGCCTCCTTCGGCACCTTCGCGGACTGAGGGGCGGGGCCGTGCCGGGGGCGGCGGGGATATCCCGTCGACCGGCAAGATCCACTCGGGTACGGTGGGCGCGCAGCCGTGCGAGCCGCCGACGTCTCCACACCCTTCACGCCGTCGGAGCCGCCCGGTGCCCACGCTCGCCGCCCCCGCCCCCGTCCTCGCCCCCCGCCGGGCCTGGCTCGCCGATCTGCCCGTGCTGCTGGTCGCCGTCGTCTGGGGCGGCAGTTACCTCGCCGCCAAGGGGATCACCACCGCGCATACCGTGATTGCGGTCCTGGTGCTGCGCTTCGCCCTGGTGCTGCCCGTGCTCGTCCTCGCCGGCCGGAAGCGGCTGCGGGCGCTGAGCCCCGCCCAGCTGCGGGGCGCCGGGGCGCTGGGGCTCGTACTCGGCGGGATCTTCCTGCTGGAGACCTACGGGGTGGTGCACACCTCCGCCACCAACGCCGGTCTGATCATCAGCCTGACCATGATCTTCACCCCCCTCGCCGAGTCCGCCGTACGCCGCGAGGCCCCCTCGGCCGCCTTCCTCGGGGCCGCCGCCGTCTCGGTCGCGGGCGTCGTGCTGCTCACCCAGGGCGCCGGTTTCACCGCGCCCGGCCTCGGTGACCTGCTCATCCTCGCTGCCGCGCTGGCCCGCACGGTGCACGTGCTGCTGATGGCGCGGATCAAGGCCGTTCAGGACGCCGACGCGCTCTCCCTGACCACCGTGCAGCTCGGCTCAGCCGTCCTGGTCTTCGCCCTGCTGGCCGCGGTCCCCGGTACCGGGGACGGGCCCTGGGCGGCGGCCGCCGGCTTCGGCCCCGCCGAGTGGGCCGGGCTCGCCTTCCTCTCCGTCTTCTGCACCCTCTTCGCCTTCTTCACGCAGATGTGGGCCGTACGCCGCACCTCGCCCTCCCGCGTCAGCCTGCTGCTGGGCACCGAACCGCTGTGGGCGGCCGCCGCGGGCATCGCCATCGGCGGCGAGCACCTCGGCCCGCTCGGCCTCACCGGAGCCGCCCTCGTCCTCGCGGGCACGGCCTGGGGGCGCCGCGCGGCGGGCTGAGCCGCGACGGCGCCGTCGCCGCGCCGATTGGCCGGTAAACGGCTCCTGCGGGCTTGATCACCGGCCCTACTGTGGCCCGCATGTCCGCCGGCGCCCGCACGCTACAGGTCCGGGAGCTCCTCCAGCCGTACGGGCCGGCGCTCCCGCCGGGACCGCTCGCAGGCCTCGGCCACCCGGAACGCGGCGAGCGCCTGGAGCCCGTCGCAGGGGTTGCTGCCCTCGCCGCGCACCAGCCGGACGAAGGCCGCCAGCTCGGCCTCGTAGGCGGGACCGAACCGCTCCAGGAAGCCGCTCCACGGCTTGCTCGCCGGGGGCGGTCCGTGCGGCTCGGTCGAGGCGATCGGCGTCCGGTCGTCCAGCCCGGACGAGACCTGGTCCAGCTCCCCGGCCAGCTCCATGCGGACGTCGTACCCGGCGCCGTTGCAGCGGGTCGCGGTACTGGTGACCAGCGTCCCGTCGTCCAGCGTCAGGACGGCGGCGGCGGTGTCCACGTCCCCCGCCTCGCGGAACCGGACCGGCCCCGCGTCCGAACCGGCCGCGTACACCTCGGCCACCTCGCGCCCGGTCACCCAGCGGACCATGTCGAAGTCGTGCACCAGGCAGTCCCGGTACAGGCCCCCGGAGGTGGCCAGGTACTCGGCCGGCGGCGGAGCCGGGTCGGCGGTCATCGTGCGCACCGTGTGCAGCCGCCCCAGGGCACCCGAACGGACCAGCTCCCGCGCGGTGCGGCAGCCCGCGTCGAAGCGGCGCATGAAGCCCACCTGGAGCAGCCCACGGGCCGCCCCCACCTCGCGCAGCACCGCCAGGGTGCGGGCCAGGTCCGGGGCCAGCGGCTTCTCGCAGAACACCGGCAGCCCGCCGCGCACCGCCCGGACCACCAGGTCGGCGTGGCCCTCCGTGGCGCAGGCCACGACCACGGCGTCCACGCCCCAGGTGAAGACCTGGTCGACCGTCGGGGCGGCGGTGGCGCCGAGCCGGTCCGCGAGCCGCGCGGCCCGCCCGGGGTCGGCGTCGGCCAGCAGCAGCGAGCCGGCGTCCGGGTGTCGGGCCAGTGCGGCCGCGTGGAACGAGCCGATCCGGCCCGTTCCGATGAGCCCGATGCGCATGCACTCAACGTGGCCCCGTACGGGGGACCTGTCAATCTGCCCGGCCATGCCCCGATGACCCTTCATGGTCCACTGTGGCGGATACTGGGCGGCTGAAACCGGAATGACCGATTGATGACGGACGAGGGAAGGGCACGGGGACGTGGCTAGGGTTCGGACAGGGGTACGCGTCGTCGGCGCCGTGCTCGCGGCGGTACTGGGGGCCTCCCTCGCGGGCTGCAGCAGCACGGGCGGCAAGCGCGCCGAGGAACGGGCGAAGGCCGCGGAGGCGGGCCGGCCCGCCGTGTCCACGCCGCGCTGGACCTTCGCGATGGTCACGCACGCGGGCGACGGCGACACCTTCTGGGACATCGTGCAGAAGGGCGCCAAGGAGGCCGCGGCGAAGGACAACATCAACTTCGTCTACTCCCATGACGACCAGGCGCAGCAGCAGGCCCAGTTCGTGCAGAACGCCATCGACCAGAAGGCCGACGGGATCATCGTCAGCCTTGCCAAGCCCGAGGCCCTCAAGGACGTCATCGCCAAGGCCGTCAAGGCCGGCATCCCGGTGGTCACGGTCAACTCCGGCTCCGCCCAGTCCGCCGAGTACGGGGCGCTCACCCACATCGGCCAGGACGAGGAGATCGCCGGCGAGGCGGTCGGCACCGAGCTGACCAGGCGCGGGAAGAAGAAGGCCGTCTGCGTCCTGCACGAGCAGGGCAACGTGGGCCACGAGCAGCGCTGCGCCGGGGCCAAGAAGACCTTCGGCGGCTCCATGGAGAACCTGTACGTCGAGGGCACCAACATGCCCTCCGTCCAGGCGGCCGTCCAGGCGAAGCTCCAGGCGGACCCCTCCGTCGACGCCGTCGTCACGCTCGGCGCGCCGTTCGCCCCCACCGCCGTCAAGGCGAAGGACGCGGCCGGCAGCAAGGCCGAGGTGGACACCTTCGACCTCAACGAGTCCGTCGCCCGCGACCTGAAGTCGGGGGCGCTGGGCTTCGCCGTGGACCAGCAGCCCTACCTCCAGGGCTACGAGGCCGTGGACCTGCTGTGGCTCTACCGCTACAACGCGGACGTCCTCGGCGGCGGGCGGCCCGTGCTGACCGGCCCGCAGATCGTCACCGCGGCCGAGGCGGCCAAGCTGGAGGAGTACATCAAGCGGGGCAGCCGATGAACACCCCCGCCGCTCCCGCGGCCGACGAACGGCTCGCGCCCACCTCGTACGTCCGGCGGCTGCTGGGCCGCCCCGAGCTGGGCGCGGTCGTCGGCGCCGCCGCGGTCTTCGTCTTCTTCTGCTTCGCCGCCGACAGCTTCCTGAGGCCCGCGAGCCTGAGCACCGTCCTGTACTCGGCCTCCACCATCGGCATCATGGCCGTCCCGGTCGCCCTGCTGATGATCGGCGGCGAGTTCGACCTGTCGGCCGGCGTCATGGTCACCACCTCGGCGCTGTTCAGCTCGATGTTCAGCTACCAGATGACCGCGAACGCCTGGGTCGGCGTCCTGGTCTCCCTGCTGGTCACCCTGGCCATCGGCTTCTTCAACGGGTTCATGCTGACCCGCACCAAGCTGCCGAGCTTCATCATCACGCTCGGCACCTTCCTGATGCTCACCGGCCTGAACCTCGGCTTCACCAAGCTGATCAGCGGCTCGGTGTCCACCAAGACCATCGCCGACATGGAGGGCTTCTCCTCCGCCCGGGCCCTGTTCGCCTCGCAGTGGAACATCGGCTCGGTCACCCTCAAGGTCACCATCCTGTGGTGGCTGGTGCTGGTCGCCGTCGCGACCTGGATCCTGCTGCGCACCCGCGCCGGGAACTGGATCTTCGCCGTGGGCGGAGGTGCCGACGCGGCCCGCGCCACCGGTGTCCCGGTCGTCAAGACCCGGATCGGCCTCTACATGGGCGTCGCGCTGTGCGCCTGGATCTCCGGGCAGCACATCCTCTTCTCCTTCGACGTCGTCCAGTCCGGCGAGGGCGTCGGCAACGAGTTCCTCTACATCATCGCGGCCGTCATCGGCGGCTGTCTGATGACCGGCGGCTACGGCTCCGCGATCGGCTCCGCCGTCGGCGCCTTCATCTTCGGCATGACCAGCAACGGCATCGTCTACGCCCAGTGGAACCCGGACTGGTTCAAGTTCTTCCTGGGCGCCATGCTGCTGCTCGCCACGCTGCTGAACGCATGGGTCCGCAAGCGGGCGGAGGCGCGGGCATGAGCACGCCACTCGTGAAGCTGACGGACGTCAGCAAGTACTACGGCAACATCCGCGCCCTCCAGGGGGTCTCCCTGGAGGTGTCGGCCGGCGAGATCACCTGCGTGCTCGGCGACAACGGCGCCGGCAAGTCCACCCTCATCAAGATCATCGCGGGGCTGCACCGGCACGACGCCGGCAGCTTCGAGATCGAGGGCGAGCCGACCGAGCTCGCCAACCCGCGCGCCGCCCTCGACCACGGCATCGCCACCGTCTACCAGGACCTGGCCGTCGTCCCCCTCATGCCGGTGTGGCGGAACTTCTTCCTCGGCTCCGAGCCGACGAAGGGCCGCGGCCCCTTCCGCCGCCTCGACGTGGAGTTCATGCGCGAGACCACCCGCGCCGAGCTGCTGCGCATGGGCATCGACCTGCGCGACGTCGACCAGCCCATCGGCACCCTGTCCGGCGGCGAGCGGCAGTGCGTGGCCATCGCCCGCGCCGTGTACTTCGGCGCCAAGGTCCTCGTCCTGGACGAGCCCACCGCGGCCCTCGGCGTGAAGCAGTCCGGCGTGGTCCTCAAGTACGTCGCCGCCGCCCGCGACGCGGGCCTCGGCGTGGTCCTCATCACCCACAACCCGCACCACGCGTACCTGGTCGGGGACCGTTTCGTCCTGCTCAAGCGCGGTGCCATGGCGGGCAGTCACACCCGCGACTCGATCACCCTCGACGAGCTCACCCGGCAGATGGCGGGCGGCTCGGAGCTGGAGGAGCTGAGCCACGAGCTGGAGCGGGTGGCAGAATCAGGGGCGACCACCCCATCCGATCCGGCCACCGACAGGGACGAAACGACTCGATGAGCACGTACCGGGACTTCACGCTCGCCCACCGGGGGGCGGCGCGAGGCACCGTCCTGCGGACCGTCGGGACCCGCGAGCGCCGCTCGCTGCGCACCGCCCCGCGCGTCCCGACCGTCGGCATCGACATCGGCGGCACCAAGGTGATGGCCGGCGTGGTCGACGCCGACGGCGTGATCCTGGAGAAGATCCGCACCGAGACCCCGGACAAGTCCAAGAGCCCCAAGGTCGTCGAGGACACCATCGTCGAGCTGGTCCTCGACCTGTCCGACCGGCACGACGTGCACGCCGTCGGCATCGGCGCCGCCGGCTGGGTCGACGCCGACCGCTCCCGCGTGCTCTTCGCCCCGCACCTGGCCTGGCGCGACGAGCCGCTGCGCGACGCCCTCCAGTCGCGGCTCGCGGTCCCGGTCATGGTGGACAACGACGCCAACACCGCCGCCTGGGCCGAATGGCGCTTCGGCGCCGGCCGCGGCGAGGACCACCTCGTCATGATCACCCTGGGCACCGGCATCGGCGGGGCCATCCTGGAGGGCGGCCAGGTCAAGCGCGGCCGCTTCGGGGTGGCCGGCGAGTTCGGCCACATGCAGGTCGTCCCCGGCGGGCACCGCTGCCCCTGCGGCAACCGCGGCTGCTGGGAGCAGTACAGCTCCGGCAACGCCCTGGTCCGCGAGGCCCGCGAGCTGGCCGCCGCCGACTCCCCGGTGGCGTACAACATCATCGCCAAGGTCGGCGGCAACGTCCACGAGATCACCGGCCCGCTCATCACCGAGCTGGCCCGCGAGGGCGACGCCATGTGCGTCGAGCTCCTCCAGGACATCGGCCAGTGGCTCGGCGTCGGCATCGCCAACCTCGCCGCCGCCCTCGACCCCTCCTGCTTCGTCATCGGCGGCGGCGTCAGCGCCGCCGACGACCTGCTGATCGGCCCCGCCCGGGACGCCTTCCGCCGCCACCTCACCGGCCGCGGCTACCGCCCCGAGGCCCGCATCGCCAAGGCCGAGCTCGGCCCCGAGGCCGGCATGGTCGGCGCCGCCGACCTCGCCCGCCTCGTCGCCCGCCGCTTCCGCCGCGCCACCCGCCGGCGCGTCGAGCGGTACGAGCGCTACGCGCAGCTCGGCCGGCGCGGCGCCGCGGGCCCCACGGACCCCAAGGATCAGGAACAGCAGTGACACCGCCCTCCCTGCCCCGCCAGGCCTCCTCCCCGGAAGCGGGCGCCAACCGGCCGCCCACCCCCGAGGAGCGCGAGGACCGCAGGCGCACCGTCCGGCGCCGCTGGGTCACCGCGATCATCATCGTGCTGCTCATCGGGGTCCCGGCGGGCTACCTGTTCATCTCGGCCCAGCAGAGCCGCGAGAGCGGCAGGAACAAGGCCGCCCGGGTCGGCGCGGTCAAGGTGCGCCCGGCCTGGCCGTCCAGGGTGCAGCGCAGCATCTACGAGGTGCCGATCCCGGTGCCGGGGGCCTCGTCGGTCGGTTACCTGGAGACCAACAACTGGCACACCAGCCGGCTCTACGTGCAGTTCCAGGTGACCCCGGCCGCCCTGGACACCTTCCTCGCCTCGGTCGGCACCAGCCGCGGGGCGCTGACCCCCGGCGTGTCCGTCTCCGACCGTGACGCCGGCGTCGCCGGCTGGAGCTGGAGCCCGACGCACGCGTGGTCCGGGGTCACCCTGGAGGCGGAGGACCCGCGCCCCACCCGGGACGTCACCGTCGACTTCACCAACCCCTCGGCCCCCCGCGTGTACGTGGTCTCCACCACCGTCCCGTAGACCGCTCCCCGGTACCCGGCACGCCTAAGGTGGGATCATGAAGCTCACCAAACGGCTGCACTCCTGCGTCCAGTTGGAGAAGGACGGGCGCGTGCTCGTCATCGACCCGGGCGCCTTCAGCGAAGCGGACGCGGGCCTCGGGGCGGACGCCCTGCTGGTCACCCACGAGCACCCCGACCACTTCGACGAGGGCCGGCTGCGCGCGGCGCTCGACGCGAACCCGGCCGCCTCCCTGTGGACCCTGCGCAGCGTCGCGGACCGGATGGCCGCCGCCTACCCCGGCCGGGTGCACACCGTGGGCCACGGCGACGCCTTCACGGCCGCCGGGTTCGAGGTGCAGGTCCACGGCGAGCTCCACGCCGTGATCCACCCCGACATGCCGCGGGTCACCAACGTCGGCTACCTCGTCGAGGGCTCCCTCTTCCACCCGGGGGACGCGCTGACCGTGCCGGGCGTCCCGGTGGAGACGCTGATGCTGCCGGTCCACGCGCCGTGGAACAAGGTCGCCGAGGTGATCGACTACGTCCGCGAGGTGAAGCCGGCCCGGGCCATCGACATCCACGACGCCTACCTCGCGGACATCGCCCGGCCGGTCTACGACATGGTGCTCGGCACGTTCGGCGGGGCCCCGCACAGCCGTCTCGGCGCAGGTGAGAGCGCCGCACTCTGACTGTCGGTGCCGGGCGGTAGGTTGGTGGGCATGCGTATCGCCACGTACAACGTCAACTCGATCACCGCCCGGCTGCCGCGCCTGCTGGCCTGGCTGGAGAGCTCCGGCACCGATGTGCTGTGCATCCAGGAGACCAAGTGCTCCGCGGAGCAGTTCCCCGCCGCCGAGCTGCGCGAGCTGGGCTACGAGTCGGTCGTCAACGCCACCGGCCGGTGGAACGGCGTCGCCCTGCTCTCCCGCGTCGGGCTGGAGGACGTCGTGGTCGGGCTGCCGGGCGGCCCCGACTACGAGGGCGTCCAGGAGCCCCGCGCCATCTCCGCCACCTGCGGCGGCGTGCGCGTCTGGTCGGTGTACGTGCCCAACGGCCGCGAGGTCGAGCACGATCACTACGGCTACAAGCTGAACTGGTTCGGCGCCCTGGCCACCGCCATCGCCGAGGACGCCGCCGGCACCCGCCCCTTCGCGGTGCTCGGCGACTTCAACGTGGCGCCGACCGACGAGGACGTGTACGACCCGGCGGTCTTCGCGGGCCTGACCCACGTCACCCCGGCCGAGCGCGCCGCCCTGGAGGCCCTGCGGGCCGCCGGGCTGGCCGACGTGATGCCGCGCGCGCTCAAGTACGACCGTCCGTACACCTTCTGGGACTACCGCCAGCTCGCCTTCCCCAAGAACCGGGGGATGCGCATCGACCTGGTGTACGGGAACGAGCCCTTCGCGAAGGCGGTCAAGGACGCCTACGTCGACCGCGAGGAGCGCAAGGGCAAGGGCGCCTCCGACCACGCCCCGGTCGTCGTCGACCTGGAGGTCTAGAAGACGGGGGGATCAAGGCGCGCCCTGTGGCCGGCCGGGGATCCTGGTGCCAGGCTGGTCGGTATGAACATCCCTTTCCTGGCCAACTGGCGGAACCGGCACGAAACGGAACAGGCCGCGGGACTCGCCGCCGCCCTCGGGGATGATCCCGAGGGCGTCGCCGAGCTGTTCGCGGAGTGCGAGCTGCTGCGGTCCCAGGCGAGGGCGGCCGGGCTGGAACTCGACCAGACCCCGGCCTCGTTGGAGGCGCTGGACCAGCTGATGCCGCGCTGGCGCCGGGACCCGGAGGCCGTGCCCTGGCTGGGCAACGACGCGGGCTTCTACCTCGGCACCGTGATCGTGCGCAGCCTGCGGGGCGCCGTCTGGCAGGTCTGGCCCAACGGCCAGCCGGTGATCCGCCTGGCCTCCGGGCGGGAGCTCAACGTGATCGAGTCGGGGCTGTCCTGGGCGATGACCGGCTCCCCGGAGCTCAGTCAGGCCTACGCCGAGGCTTCCGAGGACTGACCGGCACCGAATAAAAGCGCCAATGCGCCAATGTACTTTATGTACCTTTTAAGCGTGTCGAGGTGAAGTCCCCTTCGACGGCTGGATAGTTTGCGCTGACCTCGACACACCGACAAGTGGGCAGGGCAGCGTATGGCCGTCGATCCGTTGATCGAGCTGCGGGACGTCAACAAGCACTACGGGAAGTTGCACGTCCTCCAGGACATCAACCTCACCGTCGGCCGCGGGGAGGTGGTGGTGGTCATCGGGCCCTCCGGGTCCGGCAAGTCCACCCTCTGCCGCACGATCAACCGGCTGGAGACCATCGAGTCCGGCACCATCACCCTCGACGGCCGGCCGCTGCCCGCCGAGGGCAAGGAGCTGGCGGGCCTGCGCGCCGAGGTCGGCATGGTCTTCCAGTCCTTCAACCTCTTCGCCCACAAGACCGTCCTCGCCAACGTCTCGCTCGCCCAGATCAAGGTCAGGAAGCGCAAGAAGGACGAGGCCGACAAACGCTCCCGGGAACTCCTGGAACGGGTGGGCCTCGCGAACCAGGCGGACAAGTACCCCGCCCAGCTCTCCGGCGGCCAGCAGCAGCGCGTGGCCATCGCCCGCGCCCTCGCCATGAACCCGAAGGCGCTCCTCTTCGACGAGCCGACCTCCGCCCTCGACCCGGAGATGATCAACGAGGTGCTGGAGGTCATGCAGCAGCTCGCCCGCGACGGGATGACCATGGTCGTCGTCACCCACGAGATGGGCTTCGCCCGCTCCGCGGCCAACCGCGTCGTCTTCATGGCCGACGGCCGGATCATCGAGGACCGCACCCCGGAGGCCTTCTTCACCGCCCCCGAGAGCGACCGGGCCCGGGATTTCCTCTCCAAGATCCTCAAGCACTGAGGGGCGGCCCGATGAAGCACACCCTGCGCGCACTCGCCCTGGCCGTGCTGCTGCTGGCCGCCGCCGGCTGCGGCAAGCCCGGCAGTCCGCCGGTCAAGGGGCCCCAGCCCGAGGACCTGCCCGTCTACCAGGTCGACACCGCCTTCTCCCTGCCCCAGTCGCGCACCTGGGAGAAGGCGAAGAAGCGCGGCCGCCTCGTGGTCGGCGTCAAGGAGGACCAGCCGTACATGGGGGAGAAGGACCCCGCGAGCGGCCGCTACTCCGGCTTCGACATCGAGATCGCCAAGATGATGGCGGCCTCGCTCGGCTTCGGCCCCGAGAAGATCGAGTTCAGGACGATCGCCTCCGCCAACCGCGAGACCGCCCTGCAGAACGGCCAGATCGACTACTACGTGGGCACCTACACGATCAACGACAACCGCAAGAAGCAGGTCGGCTTCGCCGGCCCCTACTTCATGGCCGGCCAGTCCCTGCTCGTCCGCCGCGACGAGCAGGACATCAAGGGCCCCGAGGACCTCGCCGGCAAGAAGGTCTGCTCCGCCGCCGGATCCACCCCCTACCAGCGGCTCCAGCGGGAGTTCCCCAAGGCCGTGCTCGTCGCCTACGACACCTACTCGGTGTGCGTGGACAACCTGCTCACCTACCAGGTCGACGCCGTGTCCACCGACGACTCCATCCTCCTCGGCTACGCCGCCAAGGTCCCCGAGGAACTCAAGGTCGTCGGCAAACCCTTCTCCGAGGAGCCCTACGGCATCGGCGTCCCCCGCGGCGACAACGCCCTGCGCTTCGCCCTCGACGACGCGCTGGAAGAGGACGAGAAGAACGGCAACTGGAAGAAGGCCTACGAGGCCACGCTCGGCCTCTCCGGCCAGCCCGCCCCCGAGCCGCCCGCCATCGACCGCTACCCGGCGGGCTGAGGGAGAACGCACCTCCATGGACGTACTCACCGAGAACTTCGCGCTCTACGGGAAGGGCTTCCTCGGCACCGTCGAGCTGACCGTCTACGCCTCGCTCCTCGCCCTGGTCCTCGGCTTCCTGATGGCCTCCTTCCGCGTCGCGCCCGTCGGCTCCTTCCGCGTCTTCGGCACCGTCTGGGTGACCGTGCTGCGCAACACCCCGCTCACCCTGCTCTTCTTCGCCGTACTGCTCGGCCTGCCGCGCTTCGGACTGGTCCTGCCCTTCGAACTGTTCGCCGTCCTCGCGCTCGGCTGCTACACCTCGGCCTTCATCTGCGAGGCGCTGCGCTCCGGCATCAACACCGTGCCCAAGGGGCAGGGCGAGGCCGCGCGCAGCCTGGGCATGTCCTTCGGGCAGGTCCTGGGCGCGGTGGTGCTGCCGCAGGCCTTCCGCTCCGTCATCCCGCCCATCGGCTCGACCCTGATCGCGCTCGCCAAGAACTCCGCGATCGCCGGCGCCTTCAGCGTCACCGAGCTGCTGGGCACGTACAAGACCCTCAACGAGCTGGGCTACAGCATCATCTGGACCTTCGTCTGGATCGCCGTCGGCTACCTGATCATCACCCTGTCCATCAGCGCGCTCTTCAACGTGCTGGAGAAGCGCTACGGAGTCGCCCGATGACCGCGCACGCGCTGCACGGGGACCTGGAGTCCACCGCCCTCTACGACCTGCCCGGGCCCAAGGCCCAGCGCCGCCACTTCCTCTACGGGATCGCCTCCACCGTGGTGATCCTCGCCCTGCTGGCCTGGATCCTGTACCTGCTCTTCGACACCAGCCAGTTCACCGCCGCCAAGTGGGGCCCCTTCGCCTACGAGGGCATCCAGGAGCTGCTGCTCAGGGGCCTCGGCAACACCCTGAAGGCCTTCGCCTACGCCTCGGTGTTCTCGCTCGTGCTCGGCGCGGTGCTCGCCACCGGCCGGCTGTCCGCGCACCGGCCGGTGCGCTGGCTGGCGACCCTGTGCGTGGAGTTCTTCCGGGCCATGCCGGTGCTGGTGATGATCTTCTTCATCTTCGTGGCGCTGAAGGTCCAGCCGCTGCCCGCGCTGGTGGCGGGGCTGACCCTGTACAACGGGTCGGTGCTGGCCGAGGTCTTCCGTACGGGCATCAACGCCGTGGAGAAGGGCCAGCGCGAGGCGGCGTACGCGCTCGGCATGCGCAAGACGCAGGTGATGACCTTCGTCCTCGCCCCGCAGGCGGTCCGGGCGATGCTGCCGACGATCATCAGCCAGCTGGTGGTGGCCCTGAAGGACACCTCGCTGGGCTTCCTGATCACCTACGAGGAGTTCCTGCACGCGGGCAAGCTGATCGCCTCGAACCTGGACTACGACCTGCCGTTCATCCCCGTCGTGATGATCATCTCGCCGATCTACATCGGGATGTGCATGCTGCTGTCCTGGTTCGCCACCTGGGTCGCGCGCCGTGAGCGGCGCAGCCTGAAGACCAGGGCCGTCGAGGTCGCCCCCGCCGAACCGGGCACGGTACTGCCGGGGAGGTAGGCGCGGAGCCTTCCTCCCCGGCGGCAGCCGCGGATCACTGCTCGCGCAGCGGCACCGAGACGTACGAGGGATCGGTGCGCGGCGAGGAGAAGGTCAGCTGCGCGCCGGTGGGGTTGTGCTCGATGTAGAGCGGGTCGACCGTGTCGACGACGAGCGCGAGCCGGTGGCCCTCGGGCACGTCGTAGGCGGTGGAGAAGAGGTCGAGGTCGACCCCGAAGGACTGGCCGGGGGTCTTTCCGTGGAAGGTGTACGGGGCGTTGCTGACGAGCTTGCCGATGCCGAGCGGGCCGACGTCGTAGAGGTAGGCGACGAAGGTGCCGTCGCCCTTGGTGGGCGTGACGGTGGTGTGCAGGCGCACGGTGCCGCGGATCCGGCGCTCCCGTTCGTAGCGCGGGGACTGCCAGACGGCGGCGAAGGAGCGGGGGAGCAGCGGGATCGAGGCGGTCGGGGGCGCCTTGGCGAACTGGTCGAGGACGCTGGAGAGGAAGAGGATCCCGCCGTTGGCGCCGGAGTCGACGTTGGCCCAGACGTGCTCGCTGTCGGCGAGGGGCAGCTTCTCGGTGCCGCCGGAGCCGACCGACTTCCAGTCGGCGTAGCCCTCGTAGCCCCCGGCGCTGCGGGACTTGATCTGGACCGGGGCCTCGGTGTCGACGCCGTTGCGCTCGCCCTTGAGGTAGCGGTCGAACCAGCGGTGGGCGTTGGTCCAGGTGTCGTTGGGCAGGCCGAGCAGGCCGCCGGCCTCGGCGGTGGCGTGGTCGCCGGGGCGGAACTCCAGGCGCTTGGGGCCGGTGAGCTTCTCGAAGAAGGCCGCGTACTGGTTGGGCGGGAAGATGGTGTCGCCCCAGGCGTTGCCCAGCATGATCGCGGCGCCGTTGGCGTTGATCCGGTCCACCTGCGCGGAGGCGGAGCGTTTCCTCCCCCACTCGATCATGGCCTGCTCGTTCTCCAGCTTCGAGCCGAGGAAGTCCCCGAGGACCTGCTGGAGTTCGGGTCCCGGGCGGCCGGTGAGGTGGCCGGCGGCGCCGAGCATCCCGGCGGCCTGGAGGTGCTGGGTGCGGCCGGAGTAGATGGACTCGATCAGGTCGGCCCAGCCGCTGAGGGCGACCACGGCCTTGACGCGCGGGTCGTGCGCGGAGGCCAGCAGGCTGATGCCGGCGCCGTACGAGACCCCGCCGAGGCCGATGCGGCCGGGGTCGGCGGGGGTGTGGGCGAGGGCCCAGTCGATGACGGCGGAGACGTCGGCGATGTCGGCCGGACCGGCTGTCTCGATCTGCCCGCCGGAGAGCCAGAAGCCCCGCGAGGTGTAACTGACCACGACGTAGCCGGAGTCGGCGAGCTGCTTGGCCTGGGCGATGTATTCGATCTGCGGCATGCCCCAGCTGGTGGGGAGCACGATCAGGGGGTGATTCCGGCCGGGCTCGGTGCCGGCCGGGGTGAAGACGTTGCCCTTGAGGGTGATGCCGCCGGAGCCGGGGATGTCGTGGAAGCGCACCTGGGACGAGGCGTCCGTGAGCGACGTGGTCGCGGCGGGGGCCGCCTGGGCCTGGTGGGGGGCCAGGCCCAGGGCGGCGGCCGCGAGCAGTGCGGCCACGGCCGCTGCGGTGGTGGGGCGGGTCCTCATCGATCGCTCCTCGCGTGCGCCGGTGTCCGAAAGTGACCCGACGGTAACGGGAAGGGCTTACCGGAGGTAACCCATGAGTAAGTTACGTAGCGGTAACAATTGAGGAGGTGACGGCGGCCCGCCGTGCGGTCAGCCCTGCTGGGTGCCGCCGCCGGCCAGGGCGCTCTTGGCCTTCCACTGGTCCCAGGAGAGGTTCCACTCGCCGTACCCGTTGCCGAGGTCGGCGTTGCCCTTGGAGCCGCTGCCGACCACCTCGAAGGGGTCGCCGACCTGCACCCGCTCGTAGAAGGACTTCGCGTCGGCGTCGCTCATCCCCACGCAGCCGGAACTGCTGTTGGCGCGGCCGAAGTTGGCGGCGTTCCACGGCGCGGCGTGCGCGTACATGCCCGACCAGGTCAGCCGCATCGAGTAGTCGACCATCTTGTCGTAGGAGTCACCCAGGCCCACCGTCTGGGAATCCATCCGGATGGTGCCCTCCTTCGACATCAGCACCATCTTCCCGGACCAGGAGGCCTTCTGGCCGCCGGGCGTACCGGCCGAGACGGGGATCGTCTTCACCACCTGGCCGTCCTCGGTCACCGACATCTTCTTGGTGTCGAGGCTGACCTCCATCCGGCGGTCCTTGCCGATTTTGAACTCGGTGTTGTAATCGCGGGCGAAGAGCCCGCCGCCGGGGCCGGAGTCCACCCCGTTCAGGTCCATCTCGACCTTCACGTCGGTGCCGGACTTCCAGTACTCCTTGGGCCGCCAGTCGACCCGGTCCTTCCCGGAATAGTCCTTGAACCAGCCCCAGGACCCCTCGGTGTTGTTCGACGTGGTGACCTTCAGCTGCTTCTCGACCTCGGCCTTGTTCTTCACCGGATTGTCGAAGACGAGCGAGACGGGCATCGCGACGCCCACCGTGCTGCCCTTCGGGATGTTGATGGAGACCTTGTTCACCTTGTCCGCGGGCGAGGTCTTGAACTGGGTGCTCGCGCTCTGGCTGGCGGTGTTCTGCGCCTCGACCTTGTAGTCGGTGCCCGGGGACGCGTTGCGCTCCGAGGTCCAGGTCCGGCCGTCGGCGGATATCTGCCCGGGCAGCTCCCCGCCCTTGCCGTCCGTCACCTTCACCAGCGAGAACTTGCCGTCGGCCAGGGTCACCTTGACGGGCTCGCCCGCCTTGACCTGGTCACCCGTGAGGTTCACCGAGACGGCCATGGCCGGGGCGTCCTTCGCGTCCGCCGCTTTGCCCTCGCCGGCCGTCCCGCCGTCGGAGCCGCCCCCGCAGGCGCTCAGCGCCAGCGTGAGGAGCGCGGTGCCCGCCAGTGCGGCGTGACGGGCGCGGCGGCGCGGAAGTGCGGTGCGGCGTGTACGGCTCAACGAAAACCCCTCCGAAACAACGGTCGTCCTCATATGAGGAGTGAACGCGGCAACATTAGGTTGCGCATTCGCCGGAAAAAGTTCTCGACGGTGTATGTGACGCGGGCCGCAGCGGAACTGTTGCCGTACGGTCACATTCGATGCCCGCCCTCCGGAAAGCCCGCCCGCCGAAAACCGGCCCGCCGGAATTCTCCGGCAACCGCGTCCAGCTGGCGGAAAAGGGACCTTCGGCGCCGCCGGCAGGCCGAAAGGCCCTACCGGAGGCGGAATTCGACCGCCCGCCCGGTGACGGGCCGCCCGGCGGACCGGGTTACCCTCCCCCTTCGGCAAGGCGAAGGGAAACACCCAGATGTACGGACCCACCAGCGGCGCGGCACCCACACCAACGGGCCCGCCCGCGACGGCCGGCGGGATCCCCGCGACCGCAGGCGGCGCCCCCGCGGCGGCCGGCGGCACCTCCGCGGCCGACCCCGCTCCCGCCGCGCCCCCCGCCAAGACCTCGGTGCTGCGCAGCGGCGCGCTGATGGCGGCCGGCTCCGTCGTCTCCCGCGCCCTCGGCTTCGTCCGCTCCGCCGTGGTCCTCGCCGCACTGGGCGCCGGGATCCTCGGGGACAGCTACGCCGTCGCCAACACCGTCCCGAACATCATCTACATGCTGCTGATCGGCGGCGCGCTCAACGCCGTCTTCGTCCCCGAGCTGGTACGCGCCGCCAGGGAACACCGCGACGGCGGGGCCGCGTACACCGACCGGCTGCTGACCGCCTGCACCGTGGCCCTGCTCGTGCTCACCGCCGTCGCCGTCCTCGCCGCCCCGCTGATCGTCGGCGCGTACACCCCCGCCGAGTACACGGACGGCGAGCGGAGCACCGTCGTCGCGCTGGCCCGCTTCTGCCTGCCGCAGATCTTCTTCTACGGACTCTTCACCCTGCTCGGGCAAGTGCTGAACGCCCGCGGCCGGTTCGGCGCCATGATGTGGACCCCCGTCCTCAACAACGTCGTCATCATCGGAGTCTTCGGCCTCTTCCTCCTCGCCTCCCACGGCGGCCGCGACGGCCTCAGCGCCGCCGACACCCGGCTGCTGGGCATCGGCACCACCGCCGGGATCGTCATCCAGGCCCTCGCCCTCATCCCCTCGCTGCGCGCCGCCCGCTTCCGCTGGCGCCCCCGCTTCGACTGGCGCGGCAGCGGCCTCACCCGCCCCCTGCGCAACGCGGGCTGGCTGGTCATGCTCGTCCTCACCAACCAGTTCGCCTACTGGGTGGTGACGGTGCTCTCCACCACCGTCGGACACCGCCCCGGCGGCTTCGGCTACGCCGCCTACAGCAGCGCCTACCAGCTGTGGATCGTTCCCCAGGGCATCATCACCGTCTCCCTGGTCACCGCCCTGATGCCCCGGATGAGCTCCGCCGCCGCCGACGGGGACCTCACCGCCGTCCGCGAGGACGTCTCGTACGCGCTGCGCTCCAGCGCCGCCCTCGTCCTCCCCGCCGCGGCCCTCTTCGCCGCGCTGGCCCCCTGGGTGATGGACTGCGTCGCCGGGTACGGGGACGTCACCACCGCCGAGGTCGGGGCCATGGCGGGCATGCTCATCGCCTTCGCCCCCGGCCTGGTCGCCTACTCCGCCCAGTACGTGCTCGCGCGCGGCTTCTACGCCCTCTCCGACACCCGCACCCCCTTCTTCCTCAACCTGGTCATCGTCGCCGTCAACGCCGCGCTGTCCTACGCCGCCTACCTGCTGCTGCCCGCCCGCTGGGCCGTCACCGGCATGGCCGCCGCGACCTCCCTCGCCTTCCTCGCGGGCGCCGCCGTCACCGGGTACACCCTCGCCCGGCGGCTCGGCCCGCGCCGCGGGACCCGTACCACCGCTTTCTCCACCCACCTGAGGCTCCTCGCCGCCTGCCTGCCCGCCGCCGGCGCCGGGTACGCGGCCGCCCGCGCCGCCGACGGCCTCGGAGCCTTCGCGGCCGCCGGGGCGGGAACCGCGGCGCTCGCCCTGGTCGTCGTACTCCTCGCCCGGCCGCTGCGCCTGGCGGAGATCACCGACCTGCTGGACTCCCTGCGCCGGAAGGTCGGACGGTAGCGGGAGGAAAGCACATGAATCACCCTGGAATACTGGCCGGATGCCACGCGTACTGCTGATCGAGGACGACCCTTCCATCCGGGAAGGAGTCGGCCTCGGTCTGCGCCGCCGGGGCCACGAGGTGAGCGCCGCCGCCACGGGCGAGGAGGGCCTCGCCCTCATCGCCGGCTTCCGCCCCGAGCTGGTGCTGCTGGACCTGATGCTGCCCGGGATCAACGGCGTACAGGTCTGCCGCCGGATCCGGGAGACCAGCCAGGTCCCGGTCATCATGCTCACCGCCCGCGGCGACGACTTCGACATCGTCGTCGGGCTGGAGGCCGGCGCCGACGACTACGTCGTCAAACCCGTCCGCACCGAGATCATCGAGGCCCGCATCAAGGCCGTGCTGCGCCGCCTGGGCGACCCGGGCGGCCGGCCCGGCGTGGAACACCACGGCGAACTCGCCATCGACCGCGCAGGACTGACCGTCGCCAAGAACGGCGAACGGGTCCCCCTCGCACCCAGCGAGATCAAACTCCTGCTCCACCTGTCGGCCTCGCCCGAGCAGGTCTTCTCCCGCCAGCAGCTGCTGGAGTACGTGTGGGAGCACAGCTACCACGCCGACGCCCGCCTCGTGGACGCCTGCGTACGCCGGCTGCGCAACAAGGTCGAGGACCCCGCCCGCCACCCCCGCTACATACAGACCGTGCGGGGTTTCGGCTACCGCTTCGGCCCCCTCTAGGCCGTGCCCTCCGGACCCGCACGCTCCCGCATCGCCCCCTTCGGTCTGCGCACCCGGCTGATCGCGGCGTTCCTGCTGGTCGCCACGATCTGCGCGGTCAGCACGGCCGCGCTCACCTACCGGCAGGCGCGCAGGGCCGTCCTCACCCAGAGCCAGGACACCGCCGTCAGTACCCTGCGCGACCAGCTGGAGGGCCAGGGCATGAGCCTGCCCATGGACCGCCAGCAGCTCCAGCGCCTCGTCAACGACCTGGGCAAGCGCGGCAAACCGCACTCCTGGGTGGTCTACGGGGAGTACGGCACCCTGCGCGTCTCCTCCAACGGCACCCCCACCACCTCCGCCCTCCTCACCCGGAAGCTGCGCGAACAGGTCGCCGCGAACCCGCACGCCGCCTTCCAGCGCGTGGAGGACGCCCACGGCGAGCCCTACCTCACCATCGGCATGCCCGCCGTCTACGTGCGGGGCGGCAACCGGGAGCCCACCGGGGTCACCGTCTACGCCGTCATGCCGCTGACCAGCGAACAGCAGACCGTCGACGCCATGGTCGAGGCCGCCAAGCAGGGCGCGGTCCCGGGCCTGGCCATCGCCCTCGTCCCCGCCCTGCTCGCCGCGCGCAGCGTCCTGCGCCCCGTACGGGACATGCGGCGCGCCGCACAGAACCTGGGCCGGGGCCACCTCGACACGCGCATCGAGGTCAAGGGGAGCGACGAACTCGCCGGCCTCGCCCGCACCTTCAACGAGACCGCCGGCGCTCTGGAGGAGTCCGTGGCCGAACTGCGCGAGGCGGAGGCCAGGGCACGCCGCTTCGCCGCCGACGTCTCCCACGAACTGCGCACCCCGCTCGCCGGGATGCTCGCCGTCACCGAGGTCCTCGACGAGGACGCCGGCGGGCTCGACCCCGACACCGCCAAGGCCCTGCGGCTGATCAGCGCCGAGACCGGCAAACTCGCCGTCCTCGTCGAGGACCTGATGGAGATCTCCCGCTTCGACGCCCGCGCCGCCGAACTCAACCTCGACGAGGTGGACATCGCCGAAGCCGTGGGCAAGACCCTGGAGCGCCGCCACTGGGACGGCGACGGACGCGTCACCGCCGAGCTGCCCGAAGGGGTCCGCGCCCGGCTGGACCCGCGCCGCTTCGACGTGGTCCTGGCCAACCTGGTCGGCAACGCGCTGCGCCACGGCGAGGCACCCGTACGGATCGCCGTCCGCACCGAGGAGCACCCTGGCGGGGAGCGGCTGCTGCTGGAGGTCGCCGACAGCGGTCCGGGCATCGCCGAGGAGGTGCTGCCGCACATCTTCGACCGGTTCTTCAAGGCCGACGCGGCCCGCACCCGCTCCGCCGGCAGCGGCCTCGGACTCGCCATCACCCTGGAGAACGTCCGGCTGCACGGCGGCGTCCTCAGCGCGGCCAACGCCCCCGGCGGGGGAGCGGTGTTCACCCTCGACATGCCCCTGGAGGCCACCGCATGATCCGTACGCGGAACCGTGGTACGCGGAACCGCCTTACGCGGACCGGCCGTACGCGGACGCGCGCGGCGGCCGCCGCCCTGCTCGGTCCGGCCCTGCTGCTCACCGGCTGCGGGATCAAGCCCACCGGGGTCGTGGAGAGCGGCGCCGCCGCCAAGGTCGTCGTCGCCGCGCCCGCCCGCACGTCCATGGCCTACTTCGTCACCCCCGAGGGACGGCTGGTCCCCTCTCCCCAGCCCGAGCACACCCGCGACGGCCCCCGGGGCAGCCTGGCGGGACTCCTGAGCGGCCCCGGCGCCCCGGAGCTGGAAGCCGGCCTGGGCACCCGGCTGCCCCCGCTCGACGAGCGGGGACTCGGCGAGATCGGCGTCGGATTCACGGCCCGCGACCGGGTGGAGGCACGGCTCCCCTTCCCCGTGGCGGACCTCGACCCGGTGGCCCGCCGCCAGCTCGTGTGCAGCACCCTGTCCACCCTCGCCCCGGCCTTCGACGCGGTGCTGCGCGGCACCGACACCGCCCTGGAGGCGGCCCGCTGCGACGCGGTGGGCCACGGCGGCGGGGAGGACGGGGAGGACGGGGAGGGCTGAAGGACCGTCGGCGCGCGCCCCGGGGCGGGCCCGGTGTGGCCCCCCGGATGGGCCCGGCGCGGGTCCCCGGGGCGGGCCCGCACAGGGTTCCGAGCCCGCCCCGCGCCCATCCCGGGCCGGGCCCGCCCGCGCCCATCCCGGGCCGAGCCCGCCCCGCGCCCATCCCGGGCCGGGCCCGCCCGCGCCCATCCCGGGCCGGGCCCGCCCGCGCCCATCCCGGGCCGGGCCCGCCCGCGCCCACCCGGGCCGGGCCCGCACAGGTCCCGCGCGCCCGTCCCCGCGAAGGGCCCGCGGGGGTAGGGCCCGCGTGCGGCCGACGGCCTCTTGCGGCGGCCCCGGCCTCCCGCCACCGTGTGGACCATGGACAGCGCCGCCCGGCCCACCGGCATCCCCGACGTCTTCGACCCCCGCGTCTACGCCGAGGCGGTCCCCCACGAGCGCTACCGGCTGCTGCGCGACCGGCATCCCGTGGCCTGGCAGGAGGAGCCCGAGGTCCAGGGCTGGCCCGCGGGGCCCGGCTTCTGGGCCGTCACCCGGCACGCCGACGTCGTCCGCGTCCTGCGCGACCACGCCACGTACTCCTCGTGGCTCGGCGCCACCCAGATCCGCGACCCCGACCCCGCCGACCTGCCGTTCCTGCGCAGCACCATGCTCAACCAGGACCCTCCCGGCCACGGACGGCTGCGCCGCCTGGTCTCACGCGCCTTCACCCCCGCCCGCGTCGACGCCTTCGCGGGCCGGGCCCGGGAGCGCGCCCGCACCCTCCTCGCCGCCGCCCGGGACCGCGCCGAGGACGGCGCCGCCGACATCGTGCGGACCGTCACCGACGAGTACGCCCTGCTCAACCTCACCGACCTGCTGGGCGTGCCGCCCGCCGACCGGGGCCTGCTGCTGGAGTGGACCGTACGCGTCATCGGCTACCAGGACCCCGAGGACGCCCCGGCCCCCCTCATCGGCCCCGACGGCAGACCCCTCAACCCGCGCTCCCCGGCCCTGCTCGGCGAGATGTTCGGCTACGCCCGCGAACTGGCCGCGTACAAGCGGAAGCATCCCGGGGACGACGTGATGACCGCGCTCGCACAGGCCGGACTGGCCCCCGCCGAGCTGGAGATGTTCTTCTTCCTGCTGACCGTCGCCGGCAACGACACCGTGCGCGGCGCCGCGCCCGGCGGCCTCCTCGCCCTGGCCCGCCACCCCGACGCCTGGCAGTGCTTCGCCGACGGCAGCGCCCCGCCCGACCGGGCCGTCGAGGAACTCCTGCGCGTCCACCCGCCGGTGCTCAGCTTCCGCCGCACCGCAGCCCGCGACACCGAACTCGCCGGCACCCGGATCCGCGCCGGGGACAAGGTGGTGGTCTTCCACGCCTCCGCCAACCACGACGAACGCGTCTTCCCCGACCCGCACCGGCTCGACCCCGCCCGCTCCCCGAACCCCCACGTCTCCTTCGGCGACGGCCCCCACGTCTGCCTCGGCGCCCACTTCGCCCGGCTCCAGCTGCGCACCCTCTACGAGGAGTGGCGCGCCTCCATGCCCGCTCCCGAACTCGCCGGCCCGCCCCGCCGGCTGGTGTCCAACTTCATCAACGGCCTCACGCGGCTGCCGCTGCGGGTGTCCGGGCCGCCCCGGTGACGTCCGCGACCAGCTCCGTCACGTCCGGCCCGTAGGCGTCGGAGTTGACCACCTTCAGCACGAGGCAGAAGGACTCCCGCCGGTACTTGCGGGCCAGCTCCTCGTGGTTCCGCGCCAGGTAACGGGCCGCCGCCCGGTTGCTGTTGGAGGTCTGCCCGGACAGCAGGAAGACCGGCCGCGTGCCCGGCCCCGTGGTCAGCCGGGCCAGCAGCACGTACTCGGCCAGGCCCGGCTCCCAGCGGTACGTGTTCCCGCCGACGGCGATCGACCCCCGGTCCGGACCGGATTCGGTGGACTGGTCGACCCGTACCCCGGGGAGCAGCGAGTGCAGGTGGGCCACGGTGCGGGAGTTCGAAGCGGGCCCGCCGACGCAGAACTCGGCGCGCTCGCCGAAGCCCTGCCGCGCCTCGTGGGTGACGACCTGCACCGTCGCCCCGCAGTCCTTTATCAGGGCGGATATCTCCAGCAGCGCGAAGGCGTCGTTGCGGTGCAGCGAGTTCTCCGTGCCGCCCATCTGGCGGTTGACCACGAACAGGCAGTCCGAACCGGCCGGCAGCCCGAAGAAGGCCTGCTTGCGGCGCAGCGCCCGGCGCCACAGGTACGTTCGGGTGAACCAGCCGAAACCGCCGCTGACGGCGGTCGCCACCACCCCGAGCACGATGTTGCGGACGTCGTCGTTCATGCGGCGGATGGTAGCCGCCGCACCGCCTTCCTGACGCGGCGCGTCCCGTGAAGTTAGGCTGCCGATCCTAGGTCTGACAGGCAGTCGACTGGAGGAACCGGATGCGCGCTTCCGCAGCACGTCAGTTAGCGTTCGCAGCCCTCGCCGGGGCGCTCGTCTCCACCGGGGCCGCCGCCCCGCCGCAGCAGACCCCCGTCCCGCCCAAGGTGCCCGTCGCCACGGGCTACGGCGGGGCCGTCGCCACCGTCGACGCCGACGCCTCCGCGGCCGGCATCGCCGTACTGCGCTCCGGCGGAAACGCCGTGGACGCCGCGGTCGCCGCCGCCGCCGCGCTCGGGGTCACCGAGCCGTACTCCGCCGGGATCGGCGGGGGCGGCTACTTCGTCTACTACGACGCCCGCTCGCGCCGCGTGCACACCATCGACGGCCGCGAGACCGCGCCCGCCACGGCCACCGAGACCCTCTTCCAGGAGAACGGCGTACCCATCCCCTTCGCCGAGGGCCAGACCAGCGGCCGGTCGGTCGGCGTCCCCGGCACGCCCGCCACCTGGAAGAGCGCCCTCGACGCCTGGGGCAGCCGCCCCCTCGCCCACCTGCTGCGCCCGGCCGAGAAACTGGCCCGGGACGGCTTCACGGTCGACAGCACCTTCCGCGCCCAGACCGAGGCGAACCAGGACCGCTTCAAGGACTTCCCCGCCACCCGCGAACTCTTCCTGCCGGGCGGCCGACTGCCCGTCGTCGGTTCCACGTTCAAGAACCCCGACCTCGCGGCCACCTACGCCGAACTCGCCCGCAAGGGCACCGGCGCGCTCTACCGGGGCCCCATCGCCGAGGACATCGTCAACACCGTCCGCAAGCCCCCCGTCGACCCGGCCGCCACCCGCAAGGTCCGCCCCGGTGACCTGACCACCGACGACCTGCGCGCGTACGCGACCAAGCGGCAGGCCCCGACCCAGGTGAGCTACCGGGGCCTGGACGTGTACAGCATGGCCCCGTCCTCCTCCGGCGGCACCACCGTCGGCGAGGCGCTCAACATCCTGGAGCGCACCGACCTGTCGGAGCTGTCCCAGACGCAGTACCTGCACCGGTACATCGAGGCCTCCCGGATCGCCTTCGCCGACCGGGGCCGCTGGGTCGGCGACCCGGCCGCCCAGCCCGTCCCCACGCGCGAGCTGCTCTCGCAGCGGTTCGCGGACTCGCGCGCCTGCCTCATCGAGCCCGACCGTACGCTGACCAGCCCGCTGGCCCCCGGCGACCCCCGCAACCCCGTCCCCTGCGCCACCACGGGCGAGGCCGCCCCCACCACCTACGAGGGGGAGAACACCACCCACCTCACGGTCGCCGACCGCTGGGGCAACGTGGTGTCCTACACCCTGACCATCGAGTCCACGGGCGGCAGCGCCATCACCGTTCCCGGCCGGGGCTTCCTGCTCAACAACGAGCTGACCGACTTCTCCTTCGCGCCGGCCGCCCCCGGGGTGCCCGACCCGAACCTGCCCGGCCCGGGCAAGCGCCCGCGCTCGTCCATGTCCCCGACCATCGTCCTGGAGCACGGCCGCCCGGTCCTCGCGGTCGGCTCCCCGGGCGGCGCCACCATCATCACCACCGTCCTGCAGACCCTGACCGGCCATCTGGACCGGGGCCTGCCGCTGGTGGACGCCATCGCCGCGCCGCGCGCCAGCCAGCGCAACCAGACCACCACCGAGCTGGAGCCGGGCCTGTGGAACAGCCAGCTGCGCACCGAGCTGGAGGGCCTGGGCCAGGCCTTCCGGCAGAACCCGGAGATCGGCGCCGCCACCGGCGTCCAGCGCCTGCCGGACGGCCGCTGGCTGGCCGCCGCCGAGACCAGCCGCCGGGGCGGCGGTTCGGCGATGGTCGTACGGCCGCAGGGCAGGCCGTAGCGGCGGTCGGCGGCAGCCGCACTAGAGGGCGGTGAGGATCCTCGGGCCGCGGGTGGTGATCGCGACCGTGTGCTCGGCGTGCGCGGCGCGGGAGCCGTCGGTGGTGCGCAGGGTCCAGCCGTCGGGGTCGCAGACGTAGTCGTCCGTCCCGCCCGCGATCAGCATCGGCTCGATGGCGAGGACCATGCCGGGGCGCAGCTTCATGCCGCGCCCCGGCGGGCCCTCGTTGGGGACGCCCGGGTCCTCGTGCATACCGCGGCCGATGCCGTGGCCGCCGAAGCCCTCGGGAACGCCGTACCCGGCGGAGCGGCAGACGGTGCCGATGGCGTGGGCGATGTCGCCGATCCGGTTGCCGGGCACGGCGGCGGCGATGCCGGCCGCCAGGGCCCTCTCGGCGGTCTCGACGAGTCGCAGGTCCTCGGGGCGGGGGCGGCCGACGGTGAAGCTGACGGCCGCGTCCCCGCACCAGCCGCGCAGCTTCGCCCCGCAGTCGATGCTGACCAGGTCGCCGTCGCTCAGCCGGTACGCGCCGGGGATGCCGTGGACGATGGCGTCGTTGACCGAGGCGCACACCACCGCCGGGAAGGGCACGGGCGCGAAGTGCGGCCGGTAGCCGAGGAAGGGGGAGGCGGCGCCCGCCTCGCGCAGCACCGCGCGGGCGGTGGCGTCCAGCTCCAGCAGGGAGACCCCCACCCGGGCGGCGCCGCGCACGGCTGCCAGGGCCTGCGCGACCACCCGGCCGGCGGCGCGCATCTCGTCGATCGATCTGTCCGTCTTCAGTTGCACCATGCCAATAACTATACCGGTATTTGTTTACCGGGATAGTTATTGGCGTGCGGGGTAGGATGGGGGCATGGTCCGTACCCCCCTGACACCCGAAGAGCGCGAGCGCGGCGAGCGCCTGGGCGCCCTGCTGCGCGAGGCGCGCGCCGGCCGCAGCATGGTCGAGGTCGCGGCCGGCGCCGGGCTCTCCGCCGAGACGCTGCGCAAGATCGAGACGGGCCGTGCGCCCACGCCGGCCTTCTTCACGGTCGCCGCCCTCGCCGGCGTGCTCGGACTCTCCCTGGACGAGGTCGTGCGGCGCTGCGCGCTCGTGCCGGCCTGACGCTCGGTCCCGGTGCGCCTCGGCGCGGCGCGGCCCGGCCCGGGTGGGGCCGGTCGCGCGGCCGCCGGTGGGCTCCTTCGCGGGCGTGTCCGGCCGCCGGACGGCCCAAAACGCGGTGGAAGGGCCCGCCCGGGGGCAGACGTACGGGCGTGTCAGTGATGAACGCGACGAAACGCCTCGGTCTCGCCCTCCTCGGCGCCCTCCTCGCGGCCGGCCTGCTGGCCGCCGCCTGCTCCACCCCCGCGGGGCGGACCTCCGCCCTGGCCCCGGCGCCGGCCGGCGCCGTCCTCACGGCGGGCGGGAGCGCGGTGGACGCGGGTTCGCCGTCAAGGTTTGAGATGTCCGTAGCCCGCCCGTAACACGGGTGGGATGCAATGCGTGCATGGAGACGCCGACTGCGCTGGTGATCGGGCAACTCACGGACTACCTGCGGGGGCTGACGCAGCGACTCGATCCCGGAGCCGGCTGGTACGGGGAGTTCCTGCGGCGGGACCCGGAGGGGATGCGCGCCTGTCTCGACGGCGTGGCGGTCCCGCCCTGGGACGTACTGGAATCCCTGCTCGGCGACCTGCCGGGGGAGCAGGGCGGGGCGGCGGACGAGGCCCGGTACGCGGCCGCGCTGCGGGCGGCGGCCGTCGCCGCGTGGGACGCCCAGGCGGGCGGGCCGTGGGAGTTGCGGAGCCTGCTCGCCACGGCGGAGGCGCAGCGGGCCGCGCTGGAGGAGGCCCTGCGGACCCTGACGGCCCGGCTCGCCGGCACCGCGGACCCGGCGGAGGCCGCCGCCCTCGACCGGGAGCTGGCCTGGACCCGGGACGACGCGGCGCGGGCCGCCGCGCGGCACGCGGACCTGGCGGCCCGGCTGGCCGCCTTGCCGCCGGATTCGCGGCCGCGCTCGGAGCCGGGGCCGTGGCCGGAGCCGCCGGGGTCGCAGCCTCGGCAGGGTTCTCGGCCCGGACCGGGGTCGTGGCCGTGGCCGGAGCCGCCGGGGTCGCAGCCTCTGCCGGAGCCGGAGCCGGAGCCGCTGCCCGCCGTTCCGGCGCAGCCGGAGGGCGGCCGGTGGCTGCGCGGGGCCCGGCGCGCCGGGGGAGCCCGGTACGCGGGCGCGGGGGACGCCCCGCCGCCCGGGTCCGCCGCCACCGTCCCGGAGCTCCCCGTCCCGCCCCCGCGCGGCGCCCGCTTCGCCCGCCTGGCCCCACCCCCACAGCCCCCGACCCCGGCCGCGCCCCCGCCCCGGGCCGCCGCCCCGCAG
Organism: Streptomyces sp. NPDC043896; assembly: GCF_056435605.1. Classification (NCBI taxonomy): domain Bacteria; kingdom Bacillati; phylum Actinomycetota; class Actinomycetes; order Kitasatosporales; family Streptomycetaceae; genus Streptomyces; species Streptomyces sp. NPDC043896. The sequence goes on along the minus strand of NZ_JBWKEE010000012.1, from coordinate 84,397 downwards.
CCCCACCCGGCCGCCGCCGGTCCCGAGCCCAGGCCGAGCCCCCCGGCCGCGCCCGCCGCCACCTACGCGTCAGCGGCCCCGGGCCCGTATCAGGCCGCCGGTGATCCCGCGTACCCGGCCGCCGCCCAGGCTCCGCATCCGGCTGCCGGCGGTGCCGGGCCCCGGCTGAGCCACCCGGCCGCGCCCGCCTCCTACGCGGCAGCGGCCCCGGGCCCGCACCCGGCCGCGCCCTACGCGGTAGCGGCCCCGGGCCCGCACCCGGCCGCCGGTGATCCCGCGTACCGGCCCGGCCACCCGGATGCCGCCCCGCCCCCGCACCCGGCCGCCCGCGCGGCAGCGCTCCCGCACCCGGCCGCTCACGCGGCAGCGCTCCCGCACCCAGCCGCTCACGCGGCCCCGCCCCCGCACCAGGCCGCCGCTCATGCCGGGGGTGACCCCGCGTCCGACGACGTCTCCGTGTGGGGGAGTCCCGGCGGGGGTGCCGCAGGCGGGCCGCGCGGGGGGTTCACCGCCGAGTTGCTCGCGCTGCGGGCCCAGGGGCGCAGCGGCGAGGCGCACGCCCTGCTGTGCGAGGCCGCCGCCTGGCCGGCCGCCGAACTTCCCGCCCTCGCCGACGAGCTCGGCCGCGCGGGCCTCGCCGCTGACTGGGCCACCCTGCTCTGGGAGGCGGCCTCGCTGCCGCCCGACCGGCTCGCCGCGGCCGCCGCCGCCCTCGGTGAGGCGGGCCGGGAGGCCGACTGCGACGGGCTGCTGCGCCAGGGCGTGGCCCGCCCGGCCGCCGAAGTGGCCGAGGCCGCGCTCGCTCTCGGCGCGGCGGGCCGGGACCGCGAGGCCCAGGCCCTGCTGGCCGCGTTCGTCCGGCTGCGCACCGCCGAGGAGGCGGCCGGCCTCGCCCGCCGGGACCCGCACTGGTTCGCCCCCCGGCTGCTGCGCGCGGCCCGCGCCCAGTCCGCCACGCGCCACCGCGACCTGGCGCACGCCCTGCGGGTGGCCGGGATCCCGGTGGCTTGAACCGCCCGTCTGCTGACCGCAATCGACCACGGGGCGACGTAACTTGATCGACTACTCCAACCGCGCAAGGTGGTCTTGCCCCGCGCTGTGACGGGGCCTACCTTCGACTCCCTACGCACACCGTCTACGTGCGTAGAAGTCGGCGTTCCCGTCGCGAGGAGCAGCTCATGGCCCAAGTCGTCCGCGCCGCACTCGTCCAGGCCACCTGGACCGGAGACACCGAGTCGATGATCGCCAAGCACGAGGAGCACGCCCGTCGGGCCGCGGCCCAGGGCGCGAAGATCATCGGATTCCAGGAGGTGTTCAACGCCCCCTACTTCTGCCAGGTCCAGGAGCCCGAGCACTACCGCTGGGCCGAACCGGTCCCCGACGGCCCCACCGTCCGCCGGATGCAGGACCTGGCCCGCGAGACCGGCATGGTGATCGTCGTCCCGGTCTTCGAGCTGGAGAGCGAGGGCTTCTACTACAACACCGCCGCCGTCATCGACGCCGACGGCAGCTACCTCGGCAAGTACCGCAAGCACCACATCCCCCAGGTCAAGGGCTTCTGGGAGAAGTTCTACTTCCGCCCCGGCAACCTCGGCTGGCCGGTGTTCGACACCGCCGTCGGCAAGGTCGGCGTCTACATCTGCTACGACCGCCACTTCCCCGAGGGCTGGCGCCAGCTCGGCCTGGGCGGCGCCCAGCTGGTCTACAACCCCTCCGCCACCTCGCGCGGCCTGTCGGCGTACCTGTGGCAGCTGGAACAGCCCGCCTCCGCCGTCGCCAACGAGTACTTCGTCGCCGCCATCAACCGCGTCGGCCAGGAGGAGTACGGGGACAACGACTTCTACGGAACCAGCTACTTCGTCGACCCGCGCGGACAGTTCGTCGGCGAGGTCGCCAGCGACAAGGAGGAGGAACTCCTCGTCCGCGACCTGGACTTCGACCTGATCAAGGAGGTCCGCGACCAGTGGGCCTTCTACCGCGACCGCCGTCCCGACGCCTACGGAGGACTCGTCCAGCCGTGACCAACCCCATCCCGCTGCACAGCCGCCACCGCACCGTCCTGCCCGACTGGCTCGCGCTCTACTACGACCGCCCCATCGAGCTCACCCACGGCGAGGGCCGCCACGTCTGGGACGCGGACGGCAACCGCTACCTCGACTTCTTCGGCGGCATCCTCACCACGATGACCGCGCACGCCCTGCCCGAGGTCACCAAGGCCGTCGCCGAACAGGCCGGGCGGATCATCCACTCCTCCACCCTGTACCTCAACCGGCCCATGATCGAGCTGGCGGAACGGGTCGCCGCCCTGTCCGGCATCCCCGACGCCCGGGTCTTCTTCACCACCTCCGGCACCGAGGCCAACGACACCGCCCTGCTGCTCGCCACGACGTACCGCCGCTCCAACCAGATCCTGGCGATGCGCAACAGCTACCACGGCAGGTCCTTCTCCACCGTCTCGATCACCGGCAACCGGGGCTGGTCCCCGACCAGCCTCTCCCCGCTCCAGACCTACTACGTCCACGGCGCGGTCCGCACCCGAGGCCCCTTCGCCCACCTCGACGACGCCGCCTTCACCGCCGCGGCCGTCGCGGACCTGGAAGACGTACTGGGCCAGGCGCGCGGGGGAGTGGCCGCGCTCATCGCCGAACCGGTCCAGGGCGTCGGAGGCTTCACCTCCCCGCCCGACGGCCTGTACGCCGCCTTCCGCCAGGTCCTCGACCGGCACGGCATCCTCTGGATCAGCGACGAGGTGCAGACCGGCTGGGGCCGCACCGGCGACAACTTCTGGGGCTGGCAGGCCCACGCCCAGAACGGCCCGCCGGACGTCCTCACCTTCGCCAAGGGCATCGGCAACGGCATGTCCATCGGCGGTGTCGTGGCCCGCGCCGAGGTGATGAACTGCCTCGACTCCAACTCCATCTCCACCTTCGGCGGCTCCCCGGTCACCATGGCGGCCGGCCTCGCCAACCTCGCCTACCTGCTCGACCACGACCTCCAGGGCAACGCCCGCCGCGTCGGCGGCCTGCTCCTGGAGCGGCTGCGCGCCGTCACCGCCTCCGTTCCCGCCGTACGGGAGGTCCGCGGCCGGGGCCTGATGGCCGGCATCGAACTGACGAAGCCCGGAACCGACCAGGCCGACCCGCAGGCGGCGGCCGCCGTCCTGGAGGCCGCCCGGGAACGCGGGCTGCTCCTCGGCAAGGGCGGCGGGCACGACACCAGCGTGCTGCGCATCGCGCCGCCGCTCTCCCTCACCGTCGCCGAGGCGGAAGAGGGCGCCGAGATCCTCGAACAGGCGCTGCGCAGCATCCAGTAGGGGGACGCACATGAGCATCCGTACGCTGATCAGCGGCGGCCTGGTCGTCACCGCCGCCGACGAGCTCCACGCGGACGTCCTGATCGAGGACGGCCGGGTGGCGGCCCTCGCCGCGCACGGCTCGGCGGCGGCCCGGGCCTGGACGGCCGACCGCACGATCGACGCGAGCGGGAAGTACGTCATCCCCGGCGGGGTCGACGCGCACACCCACATGGAACTCCCCTTCGGCGGCACGGCGGCCTCGGACACCTTCGAGACCGGCACCCGCGCCGCCGCCTGGGGAGGCACCACCACCATCGTCGACTTCGCCGTGCAGAGCGTGGGGCGCTCCCTGCGCGAGGGCCTCGACACCTGGTACGACAAGGCCGACGGCCAGTGCGCCGTCGACTACGCCTTCCACATGATCCTCTCGGACGTCAACGAGGGCACCCTGAAGGAGATGGACCTCCTCGTCGGGGAGGGAGTCACCTCCTTCAAGCTCTTCATGGCCTATCCCGGCGTCTTCTACAGCGACGACGGGCAGATCCTGCGCGCGATGCAGCGGGCCTCCGGCAACGGCGGGCTGATCATGATGCACGCCGAGAACGGCATCGCGATCGACGTCCTCGTCGAGCAGGCCCTGGCACGCGGGGAGACCGATCCGCGCCACCACGGCGAGGTCCGCAAGGTGCTCCTGGAGGCGGAGGCCACCCACCGGGCGATCCAGCTCGCGAGGGTCGCCGGCTCCCCCCTCTACGTGGTCCACGTGTCGGCCGAAGAGGCGGTGGCGGAACTGGCCGCCGCCCGGGACAAGGGGCTGCCGGTCTTCGGCGAGACCTGCCCCCAGTACCTGTTCCTGTCCACCGACAACCTGGCGGAACCGGACTTCCAGGGCGCCAAGTACGTCTGCTCCACCCCGCTGCGCCCGCGCGAGCACCAGGCGGCGCTGTGGCGGGGCCTGCGGACGAACGACCTCCAGGTCGTTTCCACCGACCACTGCCCCTTCTGCTTCCGAGGCCAGAAGGAGCTCGGCCGGGGCGACTTCTCCAAGATCCCCAACGGTCTCCCCGGCGTCGAGAACCGCATGGACCTCCTGCACCAGGCGGTCCTGGACGGGCACATCACCCGCCGCCGCTGGATCGAGATCGCCTGCGCGACACCGGCCCGGATGTTCGGCCTCTACCCGCAGAAGGGCACCATCGCGCCCGGCTCCGACGCCGACATCGTCCTCTACGATCCGCACGCCGAGCAGGTCATCTCCGCCGAGACGCACCACATGAACGTGGACTACTCGGCGTACGAGGGCAGGCGGATCACCGGGCGCGTCGACACGGTCCTCTCGCGCGGCGAACTCGTCATCGAACGCCGGGAGTTCACCGGCCGGGCCGGCCACGGAGCCTTCGTCCCCCGCTCCACCTGCCAGTACCTCTAGGCGGTGCCGGGGCCCGCACGCCCCGGCGCCCGTACTCCCCAGCAAGGAGCGACGTATGGACTTCGGCCTCGTCCTGCAGACCGACCCGCCCGCCTCCCAGGTCGTCAGCCTCATGAAGCGCGCGGAGCGCAACGGCTTCCGCTACGGCTGGACCTTCGACTCGGCGGTGCTGTGGCAGGAGCCGTTCGTCATCTACAGCCAGATCCTCGCCAACACCCGCAAGCTCCACGTCGGCCCGATGGTCACCAACCCGGGCACCCGCACCTGGGAGGTCACCGCCTCCACCTTCGCCACCCTCAACGACATGTACGGCAACCGCACCGTCTGCGGCATCGGCCGCGGCGACTCGGCGATGCGCGTCGCCGGCCGCGCCCCCAACACCCTGGCCCGCCTGGGCGAGGCCATCGAGGTCATCCGAGACCTGGCCGAGGGCCGCGAGGCGGTCGTGGACGGCAACCCGATCCGCATCCCCTGGATCAAGGAGGGCAGACTCCCCGTCTGGATGGCGGCGTACGGACCGAAGGCCCTCGCCCTGACCGGCCAGAAGGCCGACGGCTTCATCCTCCAGCTGGCCGACCCGTTCCTCACGGAGTGGATGGTCAAGGCCGTCCGCCAGGCTGCCGCCGAGGCCGGCCGCGACCCGTCATCCATCACCATCTGCGTCGCCGCCCCGGCGTACGTCACGGCCGATGATTCCCCGGCCGCCCTGGCCCATGCCCGTGAGCAGTGCCGCTGGTTCGGCGGGATGGTCGGCAACCACGTCGCCGACCTGGTCTCCCGCTACGGGGAGCACTCGGGCATGGTCCCGGATGCCCTCACCGAGTACATCAAGGCCCGCCAGGGCTACGACTACAGCCACCACGGCCGCGCCGGCAACCCGTCCGCCGACTTCGTCCCGGACGAGATCGTGGACCGCTTCTGCATCCTGGGCCCGGCCGAGGCCCACATCGAGAAGCTGCGGGCGCTGCGCGACCTGGGCGTCGACCAGTTCGCGGTCTACGACATGCACGACGCCCGGGAGGCCGTCATCGACGCGTACGGGGAACGGGTTATCCCCGCAGCCAGCGGCGAGGTGGACGCTGGGTAAAGGTGGACTAAAATGTGCCGGTGAGTGAGCAGAGAGCGCATGTGCGAATAGCGGGACAAATCGGGCGGTAGTGTTCGTTCGGGCCGCTGGTCGGCCTCGCGGCGGCCGTCCGGATCTTCCACGGCGGCCCGATCGGGATGGCGGACTACGGTGACGGCCCGTCCCGGATGTGCGCCCTCGACACCTCCGTCCACCTCGACAAGGGGTCCTGGTGGTGGTTCCACTACGCGAACTTCCGGTATGACCAGGCCAAGCCGGAGGCGTGCACCTCCGAGAACACCTATCCGGGCGCTGGCAAGTGGATGCCCATGCCGGCCCGCCCGCTGAGCCACCTGCTCGGCTATCCCGGTGCGCTCGACCTCCGGGCCCAGGCGCTGCTCTGGTGCGCCCTCGTGGGGCTGGCCTTCGCGGTCTTCGCCGTCGCGCTGCGGGGCCCGCTCATGCTGCGCCTCCTGGTCTGCGGCGCGCTGTTCCTGGTGGCGGGGACTCGGTGGTGGCGGGGTACGCGGCCTCGCCGTTCAGTGAGCTGGCCGGGCTGGCCGGGCTGCTGTTCGCCGCGGTCGGCGCGGTCCACCTCGGCGATTCGCCCCGGGCCAGGCTCGGCGGGCTGCTGCTGTTCACCGTTGGGTCGGTCACCCTGGTCGGCTCCAAGATGCAGGCCCTCACCATGGCCGTCCCCCTCCTGGCGCTCCTCCTCTTCTCCAAGGTGCCGGTCGGCCGGCTCGCCGGCCGCTTCTCCGCCCGGGTGCTCCCCCTCGCGGGCGCACTGGTGATCGGAGCGGCGGGCACGCACACGCTGGTGTTCCAGATGGAGGCGTTCAAGGAGATCAACCGGACCGAAATGATCTTCGTCGGGATCACGGGCAAGAGCCCCGACCCGGCCAAGGGCGCCGTCGAGCTCGGCCTCCCCGCCGGCTTCGGCCAGTACGCCGGGCTGAACTGGTGGGGCGAGAAGGCGCCCCAGAAGGATCCGCGCTGGCCCGAGGTGAAGGACCGCATCACCTACGCCAACATCGGCACTTACCTGGCCAAGCACCCGGGCGTCGCGCTCCGGATCGCCGACGGCGGGCTGGACGACTTCGGCGCCTCCCGGCCGGACAACCTCGGCTCCTACCCCGGCAGCGCCGGCAAGCCTGAAGGCACCCAGGAACACCGGCTGGCCCTCTACGCCGGATTCCTGCGGGCCCTCGGCGGCGGCCGGAGCCTGGTGGCTGCGCCGCAGCGAGGACAATCCGCGCCGCCGGGCCTTCCTGGCCATGATGATCTGCCTCGCCGGGTGCACGCTGACCCAGTTCGTCACCGCCATGTACGGCGAGGCGATCGAGAACACCAAGCACCTGATCTACGGCATCTTCGCGACCGGCCTGGCCTTCGTCCTGGCGGCTGCCACCGTGCTGTGCCCTTCCACCACCACGCGGCTCGCGACCGAGGAAGAGAACCAGGGCGTCAAGAAGAGGTAGCAGGGTGTCTACGTAGAGCGCCCAGCCGTATCTGCGGTGAGCGGGATCTGTGGTGTCGGACATGTGAGGCGGTCCCTGCTGACTGTCCATTGCAAAATGCTCGGATGGGAATCCCGATCCGAGCATTCTCCATATGATCTTGACCGGCTTTCTATTCGGCTTCGATCGCTGTGGTACCCATGCATCGAGGGGCTTTACGCCTGCTCATGTCGGTGCCGCATATGTCGAACTAGAAGAGGTCGTCTACCTGCCATTGAACGCAGTCGGGTCGTTGACCTCCGGAGGCCAAAAATTCCTTCGCCGCTTGACGTGCAAGGTGCATCGGGATTTCTGAACGCCCCGAAAAATACGTGTCATGCCCTGCGATGAAATAAACCGGTGCCGGGTTGCCATCGTCAAGCCCGAGCGTGACATGGTTTTCGGTGTCTGCGAAAGAGACAAGTCCGACCTGCCGGTCCCGGTCAAGCCCAATCATCAATTCATGGTCCGGATTCCCGGAAGGTAGGAGTTCCCTCTCTAGTGAGTGGATCTGTGCGAGGTTCTGCCTGATTACCCCATTTGGTGGTTCCAGAAGGGCATCAAGGACCGCGTCTACATCCTCGGGAGTGTAGAGAAGTATCGGTTCATCTCCGTGCTCATCCCGATATCGTGCCTCGGCGATGGGTTTCACTGATTTCCTCCGTAGGTCTTTTTGGTCCGCTCACCGTCAACTTTCCAGTGGGCGGTGAGCGTTCGCCCTTCAAGCAAGGTGTCTAAGGGCTGTCCCGCAAGTGATCCCAGACGTGCTCCTCATCAGCCGTCGGCATAGATCCACTATCCGGTCAGGGCGAGGTTGTGGAGGCGGGCGATGCCGAGCATGGCGTGGTGGACGCCGTCGCCTTTGAGACGGCAGTCGCGCAGGATCTTCCAGGTCTTCATGCGGGCGAAGGTGTGCTCGACTCGGGCGCGGACTTTGCGGTGGGAGGTGTTGTGGGCTTCCTTCCAGGCCGGTAGCTCGGTCTGGCCGGGTTCTCGACGGTGCGGGATGATCAGGCCGGTGCCGCGGTAGCCACCGTCGGCGATCACGGTGGTGTTGCCGACCGAGTTCTTGGCTCCGGACAGTTCCCATGCCTTGCAGTCGTTGCGGTTGCCGGGCACGGGCCGGCCGACGGAGACGACAAGGCGTGAGTCGGCGTCGATGACGACCTGGTGGTTGGTCGAGTAGCGGTAGTTCTTGGACTGCTCGGCCACGCTGTGGTCCCGTGTCGGCACCAGGGTGCCGTCCACGATCAGCACCGTGTCTCTGCGAAAGCGGCTCCGCGGCCGCAGCGCGAGCAAGGGCCCGAGCTGGCTCACGATCCGGCCCGCGGACGACTTCGAGATCCCGAACAAGGGAGCCAGCTGCCGCAAGGTCAGGTTCGTCCGCCAGTACGCGGCAACCAGCAGCACCCGGTCTTCCAGCGGAAGACTCCACGGACGACCCCGGGAGACAAGAGGCGGTCCACACCGTCGCAGCATGGTGATCAGTTTCCCGAACTGCTTCGAACTCAGGCCGGAGTACGGCGCTATCCATGACGGCTCCGACGCCGTGATCACAGCCCCCACATGAAGATCATCTCAGTGGTGGGCCTGGCGTCCCTGCACGATCCAGACTTACGGGCCCCGGATCGGCCGGCCGAGGTCAGTAGAGCCAGCGGTCCAGGAGCCCTGGCCAGAAAAACCCCTCGTACCCGTTGAAGGCTGCCGGGTCGATCTCTTTCAGCTCCTCGGCCAGCCGGTTCAGCTCGGCGAAAGCCCGCTCTTCCTCCTCTTCGGAGAGGTATTCCTCCGGGTCGTCCGGCTCGCTGAGAAGCTTTGAGGCCGTGACGCGACTGCCGTAACGGTGAAGGACGTCGAGCCACACGTCGATACCCGAGTTGGCGAACCATGCCTCCCCGTCAGGCATGACGAAGTAGACCGCCCCGGTCTCCGGCTCGACGCCGAACGATGACTGTTCGGCCTGATCATCGGGGTCCGCCTGCTCGGTGAGACGGTAGAGCGGGCCGCGGGACGTGAGCAGGGCTGGCTCAGCCTCGCTCTGCATCGCGGCTCGTTCGATGAGGCGCGGAGCAACCGGGATGCCCACCTCGACGAGCTGTGCCTTCATGAAACCGGGGATCCGCCAGCGGGCCATAACATCCCGCCCGGCTCGCGTGACATGCCCCAGCCCGGCCCACTCGGTCAGTTGGTCGTACGTCGCCATCGAACGATCCTCTTCCATCGGCTGTGGCCCTGACCCTATCGAGCCGGTCTCAGGTCACGGCACGGCCGCACTTGCGGGACAGCCCTTAGGGCGTGATGGCAACCCAGTTTGACTTTGCATGGTCCAACGGAGTGGATGGTCAAGGCCGTCCGTCGGGCTGCCGCCGAGGCCGGCCGCGACCCGTCATCCATCACCATCTGCGTCGCCGCCCCGGCGTACGTCACGGCCGATGATTCCCCGGCCGCCCTGGCCCATGCCCGTGAGCAGTGCCGCTGGTTCGGCGGGATGGTCGGCAACCACGTCGCCGACCTGGTCTCCCGCTACGGGGAGCACTCGGGCATGGTCCCGGATGCCCTCACCGAGTACATCAAGGCCCGCCAGGGCTACGACTACAGCCACCACGGCCGCGCCGGGAACCCGTCCGCCGACTTCGTCCCGGACGAGATCGTGGACCGCTTCTGCCTGCTGGGCCCGGCCGAGGCCCACATCGAGAAGCTGCGGGCGCTGCGCGACCTGGGCGTCGACCAGTTCGCGGTCTACGACATGCACGACGCACGGGAGGCCGTCATCGACGCCTACGGCGCGCAGATCATTCCGGCGCTCGCCGGCTGACGGTCCGCCGTACCGGAGCGGATCCTCGGACACCCGCCTCCTGACATACGATCAGGAGCGCGGGTCGTCGCGGTTAACGGGGTGTTGATGTTCAGGTTGCTGGTGTCGCAGACGGACCCGAGGGGTCTGCGTACGATCGCCGAGGCGCTCGAGGCGCACGTGCCGACCGGACCGGTCCTGATCGACGTCGCGCCGGGCCACTACCGGACCGAGGCGCTCCGCTGCTGGGGGACGGTCGCCGTCAACGCGCTCGGCGGGCGTGGATCGGTCGTCATCGACGGGGCCGCCGAGTACAACTTCCGGGTGGAAGGCCACATGACCCTGCGGGGCCTGGTCCTGCGCAACTGGCACGAGACCGGGCGGGCGCTGGCCGTGGTGGGCGGTACCGGGGTGGTGGAGGACTGCGAGTTCCTCGCCAAGTCCGGCCAGGCGGTCAGCGCCTGGGGCGGGGCGGAGCTCTTCCTGCAGCGCAGCACCGTACGGGAGGGCGCCGTCGTCTACTCCGACGCCGCGGGCCTGATCGAGGGGAGCGAGGTGATCGGCTCCACCCTGTGCGGTGTCGCGCTGCGGGACGGCAGCCGGGTCAGCGTCCGCGACACCCGGGTACAGGGCGCCGCGGAGCACGGCGTCCTCGTGGCCTCGGGAGTGAACGCGCTGATCGAACAGTGCCGGGTCGAGGACGCCGGCCAGGCGGGGATCCTGGTCCGGGAGCACGCGCAGGCCGCCGTCCGTGCCAGCGAGATCCACCGCTCGGGACAGTGCGGCCTGGTGGTCCGTGACAGCGGGCAGGCCGATGTCCACGGCCTCCTCATCGCGGACTCGGCCGCCGACGGCGTCTGGTGCACGACCTCCGGCTCCCTGACCGCCGCCCGGATGACCGTGAGGGACGCCAAGGGCAACGGGGTGTCGGCGGACGAGCGGTCGACGGCCACCCTCACGGACTGCGAGGTCGTACGGGCAGGCACGCACGGGGTCCTGGCCGGCGACGGGGGCAGGACGGCCCTGGTCAGGGGAAAGGTCTCGGAGTCCGACATCGGGGTGGGCGTCACGGGCGACGGCTCCCTGATCCTGAACGGGACGCTGCTGGCACGCAACGGCCGGGCCGGCGTCGGCGTCGACGCCGGGGCGCGGGTGGTGCTCCAGGGCCTTACGGTCACCGAGACCGACGGGCCGGGGATCGTCACCGCGCAGGGCTCCCACGTCGAGATCCGGGACCTGGTCGCGGAGGGCAACAAGGCCGAGGACCGCCTGGACGTCCCGCCCGCGGCGACGGCCGCCTCGGCGCCGGCGCAGGCCCCCGCACGGGCCGAGCCCGCCCGGGCGGAGACGGCACCCGTGGCCGCCGAGGCGGTGGACGGGCTCCTCGCCGAACTGGACGCCATGGTCGGGCTGCGGGAGGTCAAGGACGAGATCCGGAAGCTGGTCAAGTTCCTGCGGGTCGCCGAGCAGCGCCGGGCGGCGGGGCTGCCCGAAGGGCCGGTGATCGGCCGGCACATGGTGTTCTCGGGCTCCCCGGGTACCGGCAAGACCACCGTCGCGCGCGTCTACGGCAGGCTGCTGGCCGCGTTGGGCGTGGTCGCCGGCGGGCACTTCACCGAGGTCTCCCGCGCCGACCTGGTCGGGTCGCACCTCGGTGAGACGACCGCGATGACCACCGCGGTCTTCAACAAGGCCCGCGGCGGCGTGCTGTTCATCGACGAGGCCTACACCCTCTCCCGCCGGTTCGGCACCGGCGCCGACTTCGGCCAGGAAGCGATCGACACGCTGGTCAAGCTGCTCGAAGACCACCGGGAGGAGGTCGTCGTCGTCTTCGCCGGCTACTCGGCCGAGATGCGCGGCTTCCTCTCCGCCAACCCGGGCCTGCAGTCGCGGATCTCCCGCACCATCGAGTTCGAGGACTACAGCCCGGACGAGCTGGTCGGCATCTTCGAGGGGCTGGCCGGGCAGTACGGCTTCGTGCTCGCCGAACCGACCCGTGCCGCACTGGCGGCCCACTTCCGGCAGGCCCGGCGCACCGAGAGCTTCGGCAACGGACGGGAGGCCCGCCGGATCTTCGAGGCCGCCCTCGAACAGCAGGCCCTCAGGCTGGCCGACCGCGACGACACCCCGTCCCCCGAGGAACTGGTGCTGCTCCTGCCCGACGACCTGGACGGAGTGGTCGACCGCGGACTGGGCGCACGGTTCACGGAGGCCAGGGATTCCGGGCAACTGGACACGATCCTCGGCGAGCTCTCGGCCATGGTCGGGCTGGAGGGCATCAAGGCGGAGATCCACGGCCTGACCGACCTGATCGTCACCTCCCGGCGGCGCCGGCAGGCCGGCCTTCCCGCCGACCCGATGCCGAGCCACCTGATCTTCTCCGGCCCGCCCGGCACCGGCAAGACCACGGTCGCGCGCCTGTACGGCTCCCTGCTCGCCGCCCTCGGCGTCCTGGCCCGTGGCCAGGTGGTCGAGGTGTCCCGCAGCGACCTGGTCGGCCAGTTCGTCGGGAGCACGGCCCTCCGGACCGCCGCCCAGTTCGAACGCGCCCGTGGCGGCGTCCTGTTCATCGACGAGGCGTACACCCTGTCCCGCCCCGGTGGGTCCGGAGCCGACTTCGGTCAGGAGGCGATCGACACCCTGGTGAAGCTGATGGAGGACCACCGGGACGAGGTCGTCGTGATCGCCGCCGGCTACACCGACGAGATGGCCTCCTTCCTCGACGTCAACCCCGGTCTGGCCTCCCGGTTCTCGGCCACCATCGCCTTCCCCGCCTACAGCCCCGAGGAGCTGCTCACCATCCTGGCCCACCACGCGGAGCGTTCCGGCTTCGAGACCCCGGACGCCACGCTCCGGGCGGTCCGCGCCCAGATCGCCGCCGACCCGGAGAGGTTCGCCCAGGGCAACGCCCGCGAGATCAGGAAGCTCTTCGACGAGGTCAAGAGCGCCCATGCCCGCCGCATCGCGGCCTTCGAACGTTCCGGCCGTGAAGCGACCCTGGACGATCTGCGCGTCCTCCTCCCGGAAGACGCCGTCTGGTAACCGAGGCGGCCGTCCCGTGCGGGCCGGTCCGATCGGCGGAAATCCTGGGGCTAAGCTGTCGTCGTGGGCGCACCCCGTCCGTCCCGGCCCGCGTCACGGGGGCCGTGCCGGACCGTGTGGTTCCGTACGGGACCCTGCGCCCGGCACTCCGGGGGCCGCACCAGCGTCGTGGGCCCCGGGTGTCCGGCCCCAACCGGGGGCCGCCGCCCCGTCGGACGGACCGGGCGCGTCATCGGTCCGAAAGTTCTCACGTGCTCAGACAGCTGTCCTCGTCCCGCGCCGTCCTCACCGGCGCCACCGTCCTGACCCTGGTCGTCTCCCTCGCGGGCTGCGGGAGCTCCGGGGACCGCAAGGGGAGCGCCCCGGCGGACGGCGAACCGGCGGCCACCGGCGCCGCGGCCGGCCCTGCGGCCGGACCCTCCGGCGGGCGGCGTGCCCCGGCCGAGGGGAAGGTGCAGATGCCGGCCGGCCCGGCCGCCGCCATGACGAAGGCCCGGGACACCGCCGCCGGCCCGATCACGACGACCCGTCTGGCCGGCCCGAAGTCCGGTGTGACCGGCCAGGTCTGGGTCTGGCTGCCGCCCGAGTACCACGACCCCAAGTACGCCCGGACGGGCTTCCCGGTGCTCACCCTGTTCGCGGGCGGCCAGAGCAACGGCTACAACACGTGGGCCGGCGGCGAGCTGCCCGTCCAGGAGGAGAACGCTCGGCTGGCCAGGGAGGGCAAGGCCCACCCCTTCATCATGGTCATGCCGGTGCAGAACTTCAGCGGCGACGAGCGCAAGAGCCTGGAATGCTCCGACATCCCGGGCCAGCCCAAGATGGCGACCTGGATGGCCCAGGACGTCCCGGACTGGGTCCGCGCCAACTTCCGCACCCTGAAGGGCCGCGACAGCTGGGGCGTCATGGGCGCCTCCACCGGCGGGTTCTGCAGCGCCAAGCTCGCCCTCCAGTACCCGGACGTCTACAAGGCGGCGGCGCCGATCGACGGCTACTTCATCCCGGACTCGCCCCTGTGGAAGGGCCACGACGCGGAGAAGGCGGCCAACAACCCCGATCAGCTGGTCACCCAGGGCAAGGCCGACGTGCGGATGCTGGCCACGGCCGGGGGCGCCGACGCGTACGAGAAGGGCGTGGTCAAGAGCTGGATGGCAAAGGCGGCCCCGCCGGTCACCATCGAGTACCACGAGCAGCCGGGCGGCAAGCACCTGACATCGGACTTCCGGAAGATGATCCCGGACGTCCTGCAGTGGTTCACCAGGAACCTGGCGCGCCCGACCGCCGACTGACGCGACGTCAGCTCGCTCATCGCGCCGTGGGCGGGGCGCAGTTGGCGCCCCGCGCACCGGGCCCCGACCTGCGGGGACTCGGTCGGTCTGCATGCCGGCTGGGGTACCATCCCGTATGGCGTAACGGAATTGAGCGCCTGTGCAGCACCGCGCGGACCGGGTCTGTGGTGCCCACCGGTGTCGATCCGGCCGCGCGTGCGAGCACCGTCCCGCCGGGCGCGCCCCCGCTCCCCTCACGTCCGGACTCCTCCGACGGCTACTCCGAGTACCAGGCGAAGACCCTCGAATTCGCACGGGCGGAGTACGGGGACGAGGTCCCCGTCGGCGCCGGCAACGTCGTCGACGGGCGGGCATTCCGCTATCTGGCCGACGCGGGCGCGGCGTTCGTGGAGGTCGGCATCGGCGGCGGTGCCATCTGCACCACGCGGGCCCAGAAGGGCATCGGCCGGGGCCAGGCCTCCGCGCTGCTCGACGTGGTCGAGGCGCGCGACGCCTACGCCCGGGAGACCGGGGTGTACGTACCGCTGTGCTGTGACGGCGGCCTGCTGAACGACTCGCACATGGCGATGGCGCTGGCGATGGGCGCCGACTTCATCATGCTCGGCCGCTACTTCGCCCGGCTCGACGAGAGCCCGTCGCGCAAGCTCCAGATCGGCGGCCAGTGGTACAAGGAGTACTGGGGCGAGGGCTCCCGGCGGGCGCAGAACGCGGCCCGGTACGGGCAGGGCGGCCGGATGGTCTTCGAGGAGGGAGTCGACGGCTACGTCCCGTACGCGGGCGGCCTGCACGACAACGTCGAGCGGACCCGCGCGAAGCTGACCGCCACGCTGATCAGCTGCGGATCGACGAACCTGCGGGACTTCCACCGGGACGCGGTGCTGGTTCCGGTCTCGGCGGAGTCCTTCAAGCAGACCGGGGCGGAGATCGAGGTGCGCCCGCCCGCCATCCACGCGGCGGAGTGACGCGCGAGTGAGCTGACCGGCCGGGCCCCCGCCCGGCCGTGACGGCCCCGTACCAGCGGCGCCGGCCCCTGCCCCTACCCCTTGCCCTTGTCGATGACGAGGTCCGTCGTCCAGGCCTCGCCCGACTTCATCTCCTTGCCGTCGGCGTTGATGGGGGAGTAGACGCCCGCCAGGGGCACCGACTCGCCGGGGGCCGCGGACTGGAGGACGTCGCAGACCTCCGCGAGCGAGGTGACGGGGGTGTCCTTCATGTCCGTGATCACGTCACCGGGGCCCAGATTCGCCTTGGCGGCCGGGGAGTTGGTCCGCGCGTACCAGACCATCATGCCGTCGACGTCCTTCAGTTCCTTCTGGGTCCGAGCCACGTCGGCGGCGTACTCCTCGGAGAAGTAGGTGGCCAGCTCCGGGTTCTTCAGGTCCACCAGCAGCCAGCCGGGGTCGTTCTTCACGTCGCCGCCGGCCAGCTGGTCGAGCAGAGGCCGGACGTGGTCGCTGCTGATGGCGTAGAACTGCCCCTGCACCCCTCCTCCCGAGAAGGAGAGCGTGTTGATCCCGATCACCTCGGCCTTGCCGTTGAGCAGCGGGCCGCCCGAGTTGCCCGGGTTGATGGTCGCCGAGTGCTGGATCGTCGAGGGATAGCGCGGCAGGGTCGGGTCCGGCGCGGAGTCCCTGACCTGCGGGTTCTGGACGGCACCGGTGGTGAACACGGGCTTCTGCGCGCCCTGCGCCTCGATCGAGTCCGGATAGCCGAGCGCGGTGACGCCGTCGGCGAACGAGACCTTCTCGCTGTCGCCGAACTTGGCTTCCTTCAGATCCGGTTGGGGGTTCGAGAAGGTCAGCACGGCGAGGTCCTCGCACGGGTCGATCCCCAGCAGGCGGGCGGCCGCGGGGGGCCGGTCCTCGACGGCGACCCGCAGGGACGGCTCGCCCTGCACCACGTGCGCGTTGGTGACGATGAGACCCTTCTCCGCGTCGTAGATGACCCCGGTACCGGCGCTGTAGGTCCCGATCACGTGCACCGTGGCCGGTGCGGCGCGTTCGTAGATCTCCTTGGGTGACAGGTCGTCGGCAAAGACCACCCCGCCGCTGCCGACCGTGAGTACCACCATCGTGGCCATCGCCACGGCACCCCCGGTGCGTCCCCTCATGAGCCCGCCGCCTTTCTCCCGCCACGGACGACCCCTTTTCAGGCTAGCCCCGTGGCAGGAAGGTGTCCTGCCGGGCACGGGCCCGCCCGGCAGTGGGGATCGGCGGCCCGCCGTGATGTGATGGGGGCATGATCGATGAGTTCCTGGCCCATGGCCTGCCCGAGGTGGAAGAAGCCGTCCGCAAGGCCGCGGCGGTCGAGATCATGCCCAGATTCCGGCAGCTCGCCGAGCACGAGGTGGACCACAAGAGCGGTCCGCACGACCTGGTGACCGTCGCCGACCGGAAGGCCGAGGAGTACCTCACCGCCTCCCTGACCCGGCTGCTGCCCGGCTCCGCCGTCGTCGGCGAGGAGGCCGTGCACGCCGACCCGAACGTCTACGGGGCGCTGCGCGCCGACGCCCCCGTCTGGATCGTCGACCCGGTCGACGGGACCCGGCAGTTCGTCAACGGCGACCCCGAGTTCTGCACCCTGGTGGCGCTCGCCCTGCGCGGCGAGATCCTCGCCTCATGGACCTTCGCCCCGGCCCTGGAGGAGATGTCCACCGCCGTGCGCGGGCAGGGCGCGTACGTCAACGGCGAGCGGATCCACAGCGGTTCGCCCGAACCGGGCGCCGACCTGCGCGTGGCGACCGCCCACCCCCTCTACACGTCCGAGGAGGACCGGCGCAGCCTGGCCCGGCTCGACGTACCGGGCGTCGCCGCCCGGCCCTGCGGATCGGCCGGCCTGGAGTACCTGAAGGTCGCGCGCGGGGAGATGGACGCCCTGGCCTTCACCTGGCCCTCCGCCTGGGACCACGCGGCCGGACTGCTGCTGGTCGCCGAGGCGGGCGGGGCGCAGAGCACCGTGGAGGGCGTGCCCTTCCGGGTGGACCGGGACAACGCCCTGCCGTTCGCGGTCGGTCGCGACGAGGCCACCGCCGTCCGCATCCGCGACCTGCTGCGGGGTGCGTGACCGTCGCTACGGGCCGGTGCGGACGGGCCGGACCCGGGCCACACCGCCTGGACCCTGTCGTCACAGCAGCGCCGGTCAGGCCCGCGACGCACGGCACCGGGCGCCGCGGGCCGGGCGAGACGCCGACGACAGGCCCTAGGGTGGGTGGGGCCAAGGCCGCCGCCGGACGAAGGAGCTGTTGTCAGTGCCGCCGATTCTCGACGCAGTCGTGGTGGGGGCGGGGCCCAACGGCCTGACGGCCGCGGTCGAACTGGCCCGCCGGGGACACTCGGTGGCCGTCTTCGAGGCCGCCGGTACGATCGGCGGCGGCGCCCGCACCGAGGAGCTGACGCTCCCCGGCTTCCGGCACGACCCCTGCTCGGCGGTGCACCCGCTCGGCGCCGGCTCGCCGGTCTTCGCGACCATGCCGCTGAAGCGCTACGGCCTGGAGTGGCTGCACGCCCCGCTGCCCATGGCGCACCCCTTCGACGACGGCACGGCCGCCGTGCTCTCCCGCTCCGTGGCGGAGACGGCGGCCTCCTTCGGGCCCCGCGACGCGGGCGCGTACCGGCGCCTGGTGGAACCGTTCCTCGGGAAATGGGACACCCTCGCCCGGGACTTCATGTCCCTGCCCAGCACCGCCCTGCCCCGGGACCCCGTCACCCTGGCCCGCTTCGGGCTCGCCGGACTGCCGCCCTCCACCTGGCTGCTGCGCCGCTTCCGGGACGACCGGGCGCGCGCCCTGTTCGCCGGGCTCGTCGCGCACGTCATCGCCCCGCTGGACGGCATCGCCACCGGCGCCGTCGGCCTGGTCTTCGCCCTCGCCGCGCACGCCGGCGGCTGGCCGATGGCCCGCGGCGGCTCGCAGTCCGTCTCCGACGCCCTCGCCGGCTACCTGCGGGACCTCGGCGGCACCATCCACACCGGCTTCGAGGTCAAGCGGCTCGACGACCTGCCGCCGGCCCGCGCGTACGTCTTCGACACCTCGCCGACCGCTCTGGCCCGCATCGCCCGCCTCGGACGCGCGTACGACGGCTACCGGTACGGCGCCGCCGCCTTCAAGCTCGACTACGCCCTCGACGGACCGGTGCCCTGGACCGCCGAGGCCCCCCGGCGGGCCGGAACCGTCCAGATCGGACCCGGCAGCCGCGACATCGACGCCGCCCTCCAGCTCGCCTCCGGCGGCCGCGCCCCGCGCAGCCCCTTCCTCATCACCGCCCAGCCCAGCCTGGCCGATCCCGGCCGGGCGCCCGAGGGCAAGCACGTCTTCTGGGCGTACGGCCACGTCCCCGCCGGCTGGGACGGCGACCTCACCGAGGCCGTGGAACGGCAGCTGGAGCGCTTCGCCCCCGGCTTCCGCGACCTGGTCCTGGCCCGGGCCACGGCCGGCCCGCCGCAGCTCGCGGCCCGCAACCCCAACTACGTCGGCGGGGACATCGCCTGCGGCGCCGCCTCCGGCCTCCAGCTGCTGCTCCGGCCGAAGCTCACCCTGTCCCCGTACACCACCGCCCACCCGGCGGTGTACCTCTGCTCCTCGGCGACCCCGCCGGGGCCGGGCGTCCACGGCATGTCCGGCCACAACGCCGCCAAGGCGGTATGGCGGCACCTGCGAAAGGCGAACTGATGGTGCGCATCACCCTCGTCCGGGGCGACATCACGGCCGAGAAGGCCGACGCGATCGTCAACGCGGCGAACTCCTCGCTGCTCGGCGGCGGGGGAGTGGACGGCGCCATCCACCGGCGCGGCGGCCCCGAGATCCTCGCCGCCTGCGAGGACCTGCGCCGCTCCCACTACGGCAAGGGCCTGCCGACCGGCCAGGCGGTCGCCACCACGGCCGGCCGGCTGGCCGCCGGGCACGTCATCCACACCGTGGGCCCGGTCTGGTCGCGCGAGGAGGACCGCTCGCACCTCCTCGCCTCCTGCTACCGCGAATCCCTGCGGGTCGCCGACGAGCTGGGCGCCCGTACGGTCGTCTTCCCGGCGATCTCCACCGGGATCTACGGCTGGCCGATGGACGACGGAGCCCGTATCGCGATCGAGACGGTCCGCGCCGCCCGCACCTCGGTGGAGGAGGTCCGCTTCGTCCTCTTCGACGAGGCCGCCTACGCCACCTTCGAGGCAGCGCTGGGCACGGATTAGACGCTCTGTCCCGGGAGGTTGTGGACGGGTGCCGGCCCCGGGCACCGCACTGCCCGCGCGTCTTGAGCCCCCGAGCGCCAGGAAGCCCGGGGCTCCCGGTCCCGCCGGGGCGGTCAGGGGGTCCGTGCGGTGCGGCCCGGGACGGGACGCGGATACGTACGGGACTGCTTCACGCTGCCGTACGCGAAGCTCGACTCGATCGAGGCGATCCCCGGAATGGCGTGGATGCGGTGGCGTACGAGGGACTCGTACGCCTCCAGGTCCTCGATGACCACCCGGAGGAGGTAGTCGCTGCTGCCCGCCATCAGGTAGCAGTCCTGGATGTGCTCGATGACCGCGACGTGTTCCTCGAACAGCGCGACCGCCTCCGCCGTGTGGCGCTCCAGGCGGATCCGGACGAAGACGGTGATCGGGAGCCCGAAGGACACCTGGTCCACCACGGCCGTGTAGCCGCGGATCAGGCCGGCCTCCTCCAGCCGCCGGACCCGGCGCAGGCAGGGGGAGGGGGAGAGGCGGACGCGGTCCGCGAGGTCCTGGTTGGAGAGCCGGCCGTCGGCCTGCAACTCCCGGATGATCTGCAGATCGACCGCGTCCACGGCTGCTCCTGGGGGTTCTACGGGGCTCTGCTGGGGTTTCTCCGCCGTTTCTTGGCAGATCCTGCCCCAAACGTATGTCCGAGCGGCAGAACTGGCAATCGGCTGCCCCGGCAAAAGCCCTAGCGTTGCCCGCGAACGGGCCGGACCGGTCCGCTCTCACAGGCTGGAGCAGATTCCTTGGTCGCGACCAACACC
Organism: Streptomyces sp. NPDC043896; assembly: GCF_056435605.1. Taxonomy (NCBI): domain Bacteria; kingdom Bacillati; phylum Actinomycetota; class Actinomycetes; order Kitasatosporales; family Streptomycetaceae; genus Streptomyces; species Streptomyces sp. NPDC043896. The sequence goes on along the minus strand of NZ_JBWKEE010000012.1, from coordinate 64,011 downwards.
ACCGGCGCGGCCGCGCCTCATGACACGGCGGTCCCGCCGGCCGGAAACCCCGGCCGGCGCGGACCGTCACCGCAGGCCCGCGGCATGGCCGCGCTGATCGTGACCGTGGCCATCTGGGCGGCGTTCGCGCTCAGCGCCCGCGGCCTGAGCGCCTCCTCCCTGCTGCCCGCCGACGCCGCCCTGCTGCGCTTCGGCGTCCCGCTGCTCGTCCTGCTGCCCGCCCTCTGGCGGCGCCGGCGCCGCATCGCCGCCGTGAAGCCGGGCGCCGCGCTCAAGATCATCTGTGGTGCGGGGGTGCCGTTCTTCCTGGCCGCGATGCACGGCGGGTCCCTGACCTCGGCCGCCTTCGTCGGCTCGATCGTCCCCGGCATGGTCCCGCTCTTCGTCGCCGCGCTGATGGCCGCCCGGGGCCGCGGAGTGCCCCGGGGCACGCAGGCCGCCGGGCTCGTCCTCATCGCCGCCGGTGTGGCCGCTCTCGTCTGGCGGTACGTCGTCCCCGTGGACACCGCCGTACTGGAGGGGGCCGGCACGCTCCTGGTGGCCAGCGGACTGTGGGCCCTCTACACGGTGGGCCTGCGGGACGTGGACCTCGACCCCGTCGGGTCGATCGGACTGCTGTGCCTGCCCTCCTTCGCGGTGATCGGGCTGCTGGTGCTGACCGGAGTGCTCCCGACGGGCCTCGCGCACGCGGCCGGCGCCGACATCGCGACGTTCCTCGTCGTGCAGGGGCTCGGGGTCGGGCTGTGCGCCGGCCTGCTGTACGCCTTCGCCATCCGCAGGCTCGGCGCCGAGCGCAGCTCCGTCGTGGGCAGCCTCAGCCCCGTGGCCGTCGTCCTCCTCGCCATCCCCGTCCTCGGCGAGTCCCCGACCCCGGCCGTCCTGATCGGCGTACCGCTGATCACCGCCGGCGTCGTCCTCGCCAACCGCCGCCGTACCCCCGCCCGTTCCGCCGCCGTCCGTCCCGCCCCCCGCCCCGAGGTCCCCGCAGATGCTTGAGCTCCTCCCCCCGCCGCCCACCGACCCCCTGTGGGACCTGACGTACGAGTTCGGCTCCGACGAGCGGGCCGAGCGGCTGAACCTGGTCCTCGGCGTCTACCGCGACCACACCGGCCGCACCCCGGTGATGGCCGCCGTCCGCGAGGCCGAGATGCGCCTCGCGGAGCGCTCCGAGTCCAAGGAGTACCGCGGGCTCTCCGGGAACGCCGCCTTCAACCGGGCCCTGCTGGACCTGGTCCTCGGCCCCCAGGGCCCCTCCGACCGCGCCGCCGCCGTGCAGACCGTCGCCGGCTCCGGGGCGCTGCGGCTGCTGGCCGACCTGATCTGCCGGACCCGCCCGGGCACCACGGTGTGGATCAGCGACCCCGCCTACGTCAACCACCGCCCCATCCTGGAGGCCGCCGGCCTGGAGGTCCGCACCTTCGGCTGGTGCGACGCCGCGGGCGGCTTCGACGCGGCCGGAGTCCTGCGCGACCTGGCCGGGGCGCGCCGCGACGACGTCGTCCTGCTCCAGGGCTGCTGCCACAACCCGACCGGCGCCGACCCGGAGCCCGAGGACTGGGCGGCGCTGGCCGACCTGGCGGCCCGGGACGGCTGGGTCCCGTTCGTCGACCTCGCCTACCACGGGCTCGGCGACGGGCTGGAGGCCGATCTGGCGGCCACGCGGCTGCTGGCCGAGCGCGTCCCGGAGATGCTCGTCGCCGTGAGCTGCTCCAAGAACTTCGGCCTCTACAGCGACCGCACGGGCTGCGCCATCGTCCTGGGCGCGTCCGCCCGCGCGGTGCGGCACGCCGAGACGGCGCTGCAGAACGCCGCCCGGACCCTGTACTCCATGCCGCCCGAGCACGGGGCCGCCGTCGTCACCACCGTCCTGGAGGACGCGGGGCTGCGCGACCTGTGGCGTGCGGAGCTGGACGAGATGCGGGGCCGGATCGAGACCAACCGGACGGACCTCGCCGCACGCCTGGACGCCCTGGGCTGGGAGGCGCAGGCGCGCTCGCTGGCACGGCAGCGGGGCATGTTCTCGATGCTGCCGCTGACGGCGCAGGAGATGCTCCGGCTGCGCCGCGAGTACGCCATCTACGGGACCACCGCGGGGCGGATCAACATCGCGGGCATCGGGGCCGACCGGATCCCCTGCCTCGCACGGGGCATCGCGGGAGTGCTGGCCGGCCGCTGACGGCCGGGGCGACGCAAGGGAGCACCGGCGGGGGCACGGGCACGGACCGGAGCGCGGGCGCGGGCGGGGACGCAGGCCGCCGGCGGGGGCGCGGCGCGGAGCGCCGGACCGGGGGCGCACGGAGCGCGGGATCGCGGAAGTGAGGGAACGCTGATCCCCGCCCCGTGGTCCCCCCGGACACGACGACACGACAGTCCCCGGCCGTCCCGCCGGTGCCATGAGCCATCCGCCGTCGCCGATGGCTCCCGTGGTCCGCGAGAACGGCCGGGGGCCTGGCCAGAGCCTGGACAAGGGTCACGCGGGCCCCGGGACGTCTCCCGAGGGAGGTGCGGCTCTTTCCGGTATTCCGGTGTATCACCGATTTTCCTCCGCCTTTGCCCGGAGTCAAGTGGTGGTCGAGACGGAATCCCCGGCGGAAATCCCTGAGCGAATGGCCGGATAGAACTGGCCTTGAGCAGGGCTGAGTTGGGGTGTGGCATCATGGCCGCATTGTCCGACCGCTGGGTTCGCCGGAGGACTGAGGGATGAAGTTACCTGGCTCCGCGTTACCGGCGTCGGAGGACAGGCGGCTCAGGCGCCGTCTCAAGAAGGTCCGCCACACCTGCGAGGGACTGCTCGCCCAGTGGGGCATGGAGCACGGCTGCGGCATCGACGAACTCCACGCATATCTCAGTGAGCAGCGCGGCCGGCCGATCCATTTGATTCCGACGTCCTTCCCCGAACGCCATCTCTTCGGCATATGGCTGAAAACCGATGACTTCGACATCATCGCCTTCGAGAAGGCGGCTTCGGCGTCGCACAAGGAACACATCATCGCCCACGAGCTCGCCCACATCGCCTTCGACCACAACGGCTCCGTCCAGCTGGACCAGCTCGGCGCCTCGGCCGGAGGCCAGGCCGGCGGGGCGGGCCCGGAGGCCGGAGCCGGCGATTCCGGGGGGCTGTTCTCGGACGTCGACCCCGAGGCCGTACGCGGCGTACTGATGCGTTCCCGCTACAGCGACGACGAGGAGCAGGAGGCCGAGACCATGGCCTCGCTGATCCTGGCCCGCGCCACCAAGCGCTGGACCGAGCGGGCCTGGGGCGTCCCGGACGAGGCCGCCGAGATCGTGGCCCGGATAGAGAGCGGCCTCGGCAGGCCGGACCAGGGGCCCGCGTGATCTACACCGTCCTCGCCTGGGTCTGCGCCTTCGTGGGCCTGGCCGCCTTCGCCTACCGCCTCCCGGACCTGCTGCGCCGGAAGAACGACATCGCCCTGTGGGCGCTGTGCACCTACTTCCTGTGCTCCGGAATCAGCTTCCTGGTCGACCTGGACCAGCTCCGGCTGCACATCTCCGCCTTCTTCGGCCTGCCGAACATCACCTCGCTGATCACCCAGGTCGCCGTGGTCGTGCTGACCGCCGCCCAGCAGGTCGTCCTCGTGTACTGGTCCTCGCCGCCCGCCGAGGCCCGGCGCATGGCGCGCCGCCGCGTCCTGTTCTTCGGCGCCGCCCTCGCCGTGCTGATCGTCGCCTCCTTCGCCGTCGGGCCCGTGGCGCACTCGGAGACGGCCACCTCCACGATCCTGCTGAGCATCCAGCACGGCAGCTACGCCCTCTACATGTCCTTCTACCTGCTGATCTGCGCCGTGGGCCAGTTCGAGACGGTGCGGCTGTCGCTGCGCTTCACCACGATGGCCAACCGGCAGTGGCTCAAGGTCGGCATGCGCACCGTCACCGTCGGCGCCAGCATGATCCTCGTCTACTGCGTCACCCGCAGCATCCAGATCGCCGGGACCCGGCTGGACTACGACGCGGCCGCGCTCGACCCCATCCAGTGGACGTGCGGCAGCGTCGGCGCCCTGCTCCAGATCGCCGGCTGGACCATCCCCTCCTGGGGGATCCGCATCACCCGCGCCCGCGGCTGGGCCCGCAGCTACCGCTCCTACCAGCGGCTGCGCCCCCTGTGGTGGGCCCTGTACGAGGCCTCCCCGGACATCGCGCTGGACCCTCCGCGCTCCTGGCTGCGCGACCTGGTGCCGCCCCGGGACCCGCACTACCGCCTCTACCGGCGCGTCATCGAGATACGCGACGGCCAGCTGATCCTGCGCACCTCCCTCTCCCTGGAGGACTTCACCCGCGTGGCCCGCTCCCTGGACCTGCCCGAGGACCCCACCTCCCCCCTGGGCGAGGCGCTCCAGGTGCGCGCCGTACTGAGCCGCCCCGCCGAGGAGCGGGCGGAGCGCGCCGAGCGGGCCGACACCTCCGACATCCCCGTGCGGCCCCCGTACGAGGACTTCCGCGACGAGGTGGAGTGGCTCAGCAAGGTGGCCTCCTCCTTCGACGACCTCGGCCAGCGCCGCGCCGGAGCGGTCGACGCCGGCCTGCTGTCATGACGGCGCCCGGCGGCCCGCCCGGGGGCGCCGAGGAGCGGGACGCGGCGGTCCGGCTGGCCGTGCGCACCATCGCGCGCCTGGTGGACCTCGACACCGCGCACGGGGCGACGGCCGCCGTGCCCGCCGTACGCGAGGCCGTGCGCCGGATCCCTGAACTGTCGGCCGACCCCCGCGCCCTGCGCGGGTACGACCCGGACCGGCTCGCGGCCCTCGCCGAGCTGAGCGAGGTCATCGGCTGGATCCTCTTCGACGCCGGCCGCCACCGCCGGGCCCGCCGGATGAACGCGCGGGCCCTGGCCCTGGCGGAGCTGTGCGGGGACCGCTGGACGGCCCGGCTCGTCCTGCTCAACGACAGCATGCTCACCACCCACACCGGGCGGCCGCGCGCCGCCCTGGAGGCGGCGGCCAGGGTCGGCGGGCCACGGCCGCTGCCCGCCCGGGTCGAGAGCCTCGTCCTGATCCGCCGGGCCCACGCGACCGCCCTGCTCGGCGCCCGGAGGGAGCCGCTGGAGCTGATCTCCCGGGCCCGCGGCCGCTTCCTGGACGGGGTCTCGGACCGGGACCCGCACTGGGCCTGGTGGATCGACGAGGCCGAACTGCTCGGGCACGAGGGCTGGGTACAGGCCCGGCTGCGCCGCTGGGACCGGGCCGTCCCGCTGCTGCACCGGGCGGCCACCGCCCCCGGCCCCTCCTACCGGCACCTCTTCACGGCGGAACTGCTCGCGGCCCTCGCGGGGGCCGGGGCCTGGCGGGAGGCGGAGGACCTGATTGCGCGGGTCGCCCCGGGCGCCGCCGCCATCGGGTCCGTACGGACCACCGGCACGCTCGGCAGGACGGCAGCCGCCCTCCGCCGGGACGAGGGGGTCCCGGCCCCCCTGCGGGACGCGGCGGCCCACCTGCTGGAATCGCTGCCGCCGCTGCTGCCCGCCTAGACCCCGGAAACCGGACCCGGCCGCCCGCCCGCGGGGCGGGCCGGCGGACCCCGGCCCGCGGACCACGGACCACCCACACGGACACAGACAGGAACACCGCATGCGCTCCTTAAGGATCTCCCTCTCCACGCCCGCCGCCGGCCTCCTCGCAGCGGCCGCGCTCCTCTTCGCCTTCGGCGGACCGGTGTCGCAGGCCACCCTCGGCGCCGGGACCGCCTCGGCGGCATCGGCGGAGGCGCAGGGCGCCGAGACGGGTACGGCGTACATCTCGACGCACCTCTACTTCGGCACCGGCCGGCACAACGGGCACCCGCCCATCACCGAGGAGCAGTTCAACAAGTTCATCGCGGACGTGGTCACACCGCGCTTTCCGTCCGGGCTGACCCTCCAGGAAGGCCGCGGACAGTGGCGTGACAAGGAGGGCGACATCAACCGCGAAAGATCGTACGAGCTGACGGTGATGTACCCGGTGCGCGAGGCCCACGCCCGGAATGCCGACATCGAGTACATCCGCCGCCTCTACTGCACCATGTGGGAACTGGAGTCGGTCGGCCGGGCCGACGTCCGCGCGCAGGTGGATTTCTGACGGGCACCCCCCTTCCGCCGGGGCCCCGGTCCGGGAACTGCGGACCGGGGCCCTTTCGCCGTCGCGAAGAGCCCCGCACCGGGGGCTCGGATAGGGTGAATCGGTACGAATCAGGCCCCCTCGGGGTGAGGTCGGTGCATTGGACACTTACCAGTCGACGAGCAAGGTGCCCGATCCGCCGACGGCGGCGGTCGGGTACGCGGGCGTCCTGCGCGAACTGCTCCCGATCGCCCTGTGGCGGGAGGACGCGGACGGCCGGGTCGTGGAGTGGTCACTGGCCGCCCAGGACCTGCTGGGACACCGTCCCGAGGACATCCTCGGCCGCCCCGGCACCGCCGTGCTCGTCCCCGAGGCCAACCGCGAGCTCGCCGAGGACCTCACCCGCCGCGTCCAGGCCGGAGAGACCGTCGTCGGCACCCTGCCCGTCCGCCACCGGGACGGCCACCGGGTGGCCATGGAGATGTGGATCGTCCCCGCCGCCGACCCCCAGGGCCGCAGGGGCGCCATGCTCATCGCCGTCGAGACCTCCGAGGTCCTGCGGATGCGGGACTCCCTCGCCGCCCTCCAGAGCCTCTTCACCCAGTCCCCGATCGGCCTCGCCACCCTCGGTCCCGACCTGCGCTTCCTGCGCGTCAACGACGCCCTCGCCCGGATGAACGGCGTCTCCGCCGCCGAGCACCTCGGCAAACGCCTCACCGAGGTGGTCCCCGGCGTCAACGCCACCGCCCTGGAAGCCACCATGCGCCAGGTCCTCGAACAGGGCACCGCCGTCGTCGACGTGCGCCGCACCGGCCGCACCCCCGCCTGCCCCGACCAGGACCGCACCTGGTCCTGCTCCTACGCCCCGCTGCTCGACGGCAACGGCCGCCCCCTCGGCCTCATCGCCTCCCTCATCGACATCACCGAGGGCCAGCGGGCCCTGCTGGAGGCCGAACGCGCCCGCAGCCGCTTCGCCCTCCTCGCCGAGGCCGGAGCCCGCATCGGAACCACCCTCGACCTGCGCCAGACCGCCCAGGAGATCACCGACCTGCTCGTCCCGCAGCTCGCCGACTCGGCCGACGTACAGCTCCTGGAGTCCGTACTCGACCCCGACGAGAGCGCCGTCGCCGCCGCCTCCACCCACGGGGTGCTGCGCCGGCTCGCGGCCACCTTCCCCGACCCCGCCGCCCCCACCGCCCGCCTCGCGCCCGGCCAGACCTTCCAGATCCCGGCCGGGACCGTCTACGAACGGGTCATCGCCGAGGGCGTGCCCATGAACCTCTACGTCTCCGACATCCCCGCACTGATCACCGACCCGCGCGCGGGCGCCCTGCGCGACTACCTGGCCACCCTCGGATGCGCCCGCATGGTGCCCCTGGTCGCGCGCGGCAAGGTCCTCGGGGCCGTGGCCGTGACCCGGCTGCGCTCCCGCGAGCCCTTCGACGCGCAGGACTGCGTCCTCATCGACGAACTCGTCGCCCGGGCCGCCCTCAACATCGACAACGCCCGGATGTACACCAGCCAGCGCCAGGCCGCCCTCACCCTCCAGCGCAGCCTCACCAACAGCGCCCTCCCCGAGGTGCCCGGCCTGGAACTCACCGGCCGCTACCTGCCCGCCAGCGAGCACGACGTCGGCGGCGACTGGTTCGACGTCATCCAGCTGCCCCGCGGCCGCACCGGCCTCGTCATCGGCGACGTCATGGGCCACGGCATCCACGCCGCCGCCGTCATGGGCCAGCTGCGCACGGCCGTGCGCACCCTCGCCCGCCACGACGTGCCGCCCGCCCGGATGCTCCGCTCCCTCGACGCGGTGGTCGCCGACCTCGGCGAGGACGAGATGGCGACCTGCGTCTACGCCGTGCACGACCCGGTGGCCGGCGGCTGCGTCGTCGCCCGCGCCGGCCACCCGCCGCCCGCCGTCGCCACCCCGGACGGGCGCGTCTCCTTCCTCCACGGCCCCTCCGGCACCCCGCTGGGCACCGGCGGCCGGGACTTCCGCACGGAGGAGGTCCCCCTGCCGCCCGGCAGCCTGCTCGCCCTCTACACCGACGGGCTGATCGAATGCCGCCACCGGGACCTCGACGAGGGAATGGACCACCTCGCGCGGGCCCTGCGGCACGCCGGCCGGCCGCTGGAGGAGCTCTGCGACGGCATCCTGGGCCGGCTGCTGCCTGAGGCGCCCCCGGACGACGTGGCCGTCCTGCTGGCCCGTACCGTCCGCACCGCGTGAGGGCGGAGGCCCTCACCCCTCACCAGGCCAGGTCCTCCAGGGCGTCCAGGTCCATCGCGAGCGGCAGCGGGGCCTCCGCGCCGCCCGACGGCGACAGCTCCGCCCAGATGACCTTGCCGCGCTCCGTGTAACGGGTGCCCCACCGTTCGGCGTACTGCGCCACCAGGAACAGGCCGCGGCCCCCTTCGTCGGTGGTGGCCGCGTACCGCAGGTGCGGGGAGGTGCTGCTGGCGTCGGAGACCTCGCAGATCAGGGCCCGGTCGCGCAGCAGGCGGACCCGGATCGGCTCGCCCCCGTAGCGGATCGCGTTGGTGATCAGCTCGCTGAGGATCAGCTCGGCCGTGAAGGAAGCTTCCTCCAGACCCCACTCCCGCAGCTGCGCGGCGGCCTCGCGGCGCACCCGCGAGACGGCCGCCGGGTCGTCGGGCACGTCCCACTCCGCGATCCGGCCCGCCTCCAGCCGCCGGGTGTCGGCGACCAGCAGCGCGATGTCATCGCCCGGCACCGGGAACAGCATCGCCGCCAGCACGTCCGAGCAGGCCTGCTCGGGGCTGCGGCCGGGCCGGGCCAGGGTCTCGGTCAGCAGCGCCAGCCCGGTGTCGAAGTCCCGGTCGCGGTCCTCCAGCAGCCCGTCCGTGAACAGCACGAGCCGGCTCCCCTCGGGCAGCACCAGCCGCGCCGCCTCGAAGGGCATCCCGCCCACCCCCAGGGGCAGCCCGGTGGGCAGCTCGGGGAACTCCACCCGCCCGTCCGGATGCACGAGGGCCGGCCCGGGATGGCCGGCGCTGGCCATCGTGCACTGCCCCGACACGGGGTCGTAGACGGCGTACAGGCAGGTCGCGCCGGTGATGCCGGCCGGCGGCTCCTCCGCCCCCTCGGCGAGGCCGGTGCCGCCGGGGTTCCCGTCGTCGTCCGGGGCGCCGCTCTCCAGCTGGTCGATCCGGGCCGTCAGCTCGTCCAGGTGGCCCAGCAGCTCGTCGGGCGGCATGTCCAGGGTGGAGAAGTTGTGCACGGCGGTCCGCAGCCGGCCCATCGTCGCCGCCGCGTGCACCCCGTGGCCGACCACGTCGCCCACCACCAGCGCCACCCGCGTCCCCGGCAGCGGGATCACGTCGAACCAGTCCCCGCCCACCCCCGCCTGCGCGGGCAGGTACCGGAAGGCCACGTCCACCCCGCTCAGCTCCGGCAGCACCCGCGGCAGCAGGCTCCGCTGGAGGGCCACCGCGGTGGCGTGCTCGCGGGTGAACCGGCGGGCGTTGTCCACGGAGACCGCCGCCCGCGTCCCCAGCTCCTCCGCGAAGGACAGGTCCTCCTCGTCGAAGGCCTCCGGGGTGTCCGCCGCACGCCAGAAGTTCGCCATCCCCAGCACCACCCCCCGGGCCTGGAGCGGTACGGAGATCAGCGAGTGGAACCCGTAGTCCAGGGCCTGCTTCGTCCCCGGCTCGTCCTGGGCCCGCCAGCCCATCGCCGCGTGCAGGTCGGCCGCCAGCACCGCGTGCCCCGCCGCCAGGGCCGCCGCCATCGGAGCCGTCGGCACCTCGAAGCGGATCACGTCCCCGACCGGCTGGAGCGGCTGGTCGGTGCGCCTCCCGCTCATCGCCGCCCGGCGCATCCGCGTGTGCACCCCCGTCCCCGGCGAGGGCTCGTCCCCGCGCAGCACCGGCTCCAGCAGCTCGACGGTGACGAAGTCCGCGAACCGCGGCACCGCCACCTCCGACAGCTCCTCCGCCGTCCGCACCACGTCCAGGGTGGTGCCGATCCGCACCCCCGCCTCGTAGAGCATCTGGAGCCGCTCCCGGGCCACCTCGGCGCGCCCGGACAGCGCCGCGAGCTCGGTGGTGTCGCGCAGGGTGGTGACACTGCCCGACGGACGCCCGGCGAAGGGCTCGGTGGGCCGTACGTTGACGGCGAGGAGCCGGTCACCCGCCAGGTGGACCTCGTCCGTGGCGACCCGACCCGACAGCAGCAGCTCGGTGGTGCGCGGGTCCAGGCCGAGGTCGCCGACGTACCGCTGTTCGGCGTCCGGCGGCAGGTTCAGCAGCCGGCGGGCCTCGTCGTTGGCGAGCAGCAGCCGGTGGTCGGCGCCGACGATGAGCACCCCCTCGCGCACGGCGTGCAGCACCGCCTCGTGGTGCTCGTTCATCCGGGCCATCTCCACGGCGCCCAGCCCCCGCGTCTGGCGCCGCAGCCGCCGGCTGACCAGGGCGGCGCCGCCGGTGCCCAGCAGCAGGGCGCCCGCCGCCGCGCCGATCAGCAGCGGCAGCTGCTTCTCCACGGCGTTGCCGACGTTCTCCACCTCGATGCCGGTGGCGACCAGCCCGACCACGGTGCCCCGGGCGTCCCGTACGGGGACCACGGCGCGGACGGCGTCACTGGGGTCGCCCTTGAACACCTCCGTGAAGGACTCCCCGGCCGCCGCGCGGGCGAGGTCGCCGGTGGCGCGCCGCCCGATCAGTTCGGGGCGGGAGTCCGTGTAGCGGATCCCGTCGGTGGTCATGACGGCGACGAAGTCCAGCCCGGAGGCGCGGCGGGCGCCGTCGGCCAGCGGCTGCAGCGCCGCGGTCGGGTCGGGGGAGGCGAGGGCGGCGGGCAGGCCGGGGGCGTGGGCGAAGGCCTCGGCGGCGGCCAGGGAGCGGTCGCGGGCACCGCGCTCGCTGTCGTAGCGGGCCTGGAACACCAGGGCCAGCGCGGCCGCGGTGATCAGCAGCAGCACGATGACGGCGGTGACGGAGAACACCTGGCCGGCGATGCTGTTCCGGGCCAGGGAGAGGCGCGCGAGCAGGCTCGCCGGCCGCGTCTCCCTGTGCCGACCCGAACGTCCGGTCATGAGCCATTTCTAACACTGTCGCCGCGCGCGGGAGCGCTGGCCGCGGCCGCCCGGTACGCGCGGGGGCTCAGTCCGAAGGAGGCGCCGAAGTGCTGGCGGAAGGTGACCTCGCTGGCGAACCCGGCGCGCCGGGCGACCTCGGGCACCGGATGGTCGGTGCGCTCCAGGAGTTTGCGGGCCTCGTCCAGGCGGCGGCTCAGCAGCCATTTGTGCGGCGTGGTGCCGGTGGCGGCGGTGAAGTGCCGGGCGAAGGAGCGCGGGGACATCCCCGCCCAGCGGGCCAGCGTGGCCACGTCCAGCGGCTCGTGCAGCCGGCGCAGGGCCTGCTGCCGTACGGCGGCCAGCGCCTCGGTGGTACGGTCCGCCGCCGGCGTGGGCCGGTCCAGGTACTGGGCGTGGTCCCCGGTGCGGAAGGGGCCGGTCACCATCGAGCGGGCGATGGCGGCGGCTGCCTCCGCGCCGTGGGCCTCGCGCACCAGGTGCAGGCACAGGTCGATGCCGGAGGCCACCCCGGCCGAGGTCCACAGCCCGTCGTCCTCCACGAAGAGCGGCGCCTCCTCGACCAGCACCGCCGGGTAGCGCGCCGCGAGCTGCGGGGCCAGCCACCAGTGGGTCACCGCCCGGCGCCCGTCCAGCAGGCCCGCCTCGGCGAGTACGAAGGCCCCGGCGCAGAGCGCGGCCACCGGAACACCGCGGGCGTGCGCCGCGCGCAGGGCGGCGAGGACCGGTTCGGGCGTCGGGTCGGCGGGCTCGGCCAGTGCCGGTACGACGATCAGGTCCGCCCGTCCCAGCCAGTCCAGGCCCCGGTCGGGCATCAGGGTCAGCCCGCCGGGCAGGGCGATCGGCCCGTCGTCCAGGGCGCAGCGGCGCAGCTCGAAGGCGGGCACCCCGGTGCGGCTGCGGTCCGGGCCCCAGACCTCGGTGATGACGGCGAGGTCGAAGCTGCGGATCCCGGGCTGGGCGACGATCGCGACGCGCTGCATGCGGCCACTGTGCCAGACCCCGGAGCGGCGGTCCTGCCAGTCTGGCAGGATCCCATCGGTTCGCGGTCCCGTGGCCCCTGGGGCGGGTACGGCCGGGCGCACACGATGGAGCCATGACAGAGAACGCGATCGAGATCGCAGCCGACGGCGCCCTGCTCGTGATCGACGTCCAGAAGGGCTTCGACGACACGGCCTTCTGGGGGAAGCGCGACAACCCGGCCGCCGAGGGGAACATCGCCGCGCTCATGGACGCCTGGCACGACACCGGCCGCCCGGTCGTCCTCGTGCGGCACGCCTCGCGGCCCGGCTCCGTCCTGGCCCCCGACCACCCCGGACACGCCTTCAAGGACTTCGTCGAGGAACGGCGCGGCCAGGAGGCCCTGCTCGTCACCAAGACCGTCAACTCGGCCTTCTACGGCACCCCGGACCTGGCCGGGTGGCTCGACGCGAGCGGCATCCGCCAGCTGGTCGTCGCCGGGATCCAGACCAACATGTGCGTCGAGACCACCGCCCGCATGGCCGGGAACCTGGGCTACCAGGTGCTGCTGCCGCTGGACGCCACCCACACCTTCGACCTCGCCGGCCCGGCCGGGCTGTCGCTGACCGCCGGCGAGCTGGCCGCCGCCACCGCCGTGAACCTCCAGGGCGGCGGTTTCGCCCGCGTGGTCACCACGGCCGAGCTGCTCGACGCCGCGCGGACGGCTCACACCCCGTAGCCCCGGAGGCGGACCGGCTCCGTACGGGAAGCGGCGAGGCCCGCCACCCCCGCGCGGGGGTGACGGGCCTCAAGGCCGTACGCGGCCGGGGTCAGAGGACCTCGGCGGCGATGTTCTCCGCGACGCGCTCCAGCAGGGGCCCGGCGTTCGGGATGGACTTCGCCGGGTCCGGCTCCAGGTCCGTCAGCGGGTACGCCTTGCGGATGCCCGCCGCCTCCAGGGCCTCCTGCCCCAGCAGCAGCCGCCCGCAGACCGCCACCACCGGCTTGCCCGCCGCCCGCGCCGCCGCCGCGACACCGGCCGGGGCCTTGCCGTGCAGGGTCTGCTCGTCCAGGGAGCCCTCGCCGGTGATGACCAGCGTGGCCCGCTCCAGCGCCGGGGCGAAGCCCAGCACCTCCAGCATCAGCTCGATGCCGGGACGGAACGTCGCGCCGAGCAGCAGCGCCCCGTAGCCGATGCCGCCCGCACCGCCCGCGCCCGGGAGCACCGCGCACTCGGCGGCCTTCGGGCCGATCGACTTCTCCAGCACCACCGCGAAGTGCGCCAGCGCCGCGTCGAGCGTCGCCACGTCCTCCGGCGAGGCGCCCTTCTGCGGGCCGTAGACCGCCGCGCAGCCCTTCGGGCCGGTCAGCGGGTTGTCCACGTCGCTGGCCAGGACGAAGTCCACCTCCGCGAAGCGGGGGTCGATCCCGGACAGGTCGGCCGACGCCAGCTGTGCCAGCGCGCCGCCGCCCGGACCGACGGGTTCGCCGTTCGCGTCCAGGAACACCGCGCCCAGCGCGGCCAGCATGCCGGCACCGCCGTCGGTGGTGGCGCTGCCGCCCACGCCGAAGACGATCGAGCGCGCGCCCGCGTCCAGCGCGGCCTTCAGCAGCTCGCCGGAGCCGTAGGTGGTCGCCGTCAGCGCGGCGAAGGTGCCCGCGGGCAGCAGCTGGAGCCCGGAGGCCTCCGCCATCTCGACCACGGCGGTGCCGTCGCGCAGGGCGAAAGCGGCCGTGACCTGGTCGCCGAGGGGTCCGGTGACCCGTACCTCCCGGCGTTCGAAACCGGCCGCCACGGCGGCCGCGACCGTGCCGTCGCCGCCGTCCGCGACGGGGAGGGTCTCGACCTCCACGTCCGGGACGGCCCTGCGAAGGCCGGCCGTCACCCGCTCGGCGACCTGAACGGCCGTGAGCGAGCCCTTGAATTTGTCCGCGGCGATGAGCACGCGCGCGGCCTCAGTTACTGCTCCGTCCGTCACCTTGCTATCCCTTGCTATCGAACAGTGCGGTCGCGCCACCATGAGCTTATCCGGAGGATCCTCCTATGCCCATGAGTGGCCTGGGCCACATGCGGCGCGCCATACGCCTAAATACGGATATACGCCTGCATAGTGTGGCCGCATGAGCGCGGAATCACTGGAACAACCACGTCCGGATGCCCCGGGAGAGGGCCCCGGCGGACCGGCGGACGACTCTCCCGACCTCGGGGTCGTCACCGTAGGAGTGGTCGCCGTGCTCGCCGTCGTCGGCTGGGCCGCCCTCGGCAAGGACTCCTTCGACACCGCCTCCTCCACCGCCCTCGCCTGGGTGCTGAACAACTTCGCCTGGCTGTTCGTGATCGCCGCCGACGTCTTCCTCGTCATGTGCGTCGTCCTCGCGATCAGCCGCTTCGGCCGGATCCGGCTCGGCGCCGACGACTCCGAGCCGGAGTTCGGCAACCTCGCGTGGATCGCGATGATGTTCAGCGCGGGCATGGGCATCGGCCTGATGTTCTACGGGGTGGGCGAGCCCCTCACCCACTACCTGAACCCGCCCCCCGCCAGCGGCGCCGCCCCCGGCACCGGGGACGCCGCCCGCGCCGCCCTGGACTACTCCTTCTTCCACTGGACCCTCACCCCCTGGGCGATCTACGGCATCGCCGGCCTCGCCCTCGCCTACGCCACCTTCCGCAAGGGCCGCGGCAACCGCCTCAGCTCCGCCTTCGTCCCCCTCATCGGCGCGGAACGGGCCGACGGCCGCCCCGGCAAGGCCATCGACCTGCTCGCCGTCTTCGCCACCGTCTTCGGCACCGCGACCAGCCTCGGCCTCGGCGCCCTCCAGGTCTCCAAGGGCCTGAACATCACCACCGGCATCGAGGACTCCACCGGCGTCGAGCTGGTCATCATCACCTCGCTCTCCGCCGCCTTCGTGCTGTCCGCCTTCTCCGGCCTGCACAAGGGCGTCAAGTGGCTCAGCACCATCAACATCGTGCTCGCCGCCGCCCTGATGCTCTTCGTCTTCGTCCTCGGGCCCACCGTCTACGTCCTCGACGTCATCCCCGCCGGCGTCGGCAGCTACCTGCACGAACTGCTGCCCATGGCCACCCGCACCGGCGCCTTCACCGACAGCGCCTGGCTCGGCGCGTGGACGATCTTCTACTGGGCCTGGTGGCTCTCCTGGGCCCCCTTCGTCGGCACCTTCATCGCCCGCATCTCGCGCGGCCGCACCATCCGCGAGTTCCTCGTCGGTGTCCTGCTGGTCCCCAGCGGCGCCACCGTCGTCTGGTTCTGCGTGATGGGCGGCACCGCCATCCGCCTCGACTCCACGGGCGCCGCAGACCTCGCCGCCAAGGTCAGGGAAGGCGCCGAGGCCTCCCTCTTCGCGATGCTCGACGCGCTCCCGCTCGGCACCCTCACCTCCTGGGTCGCCATGGCCCTCGTCATGACGTACTTCGTCACCAGCGCCGACTCGGCCTCCCTGGTCATGGGCTCGCTCACCAGCCGGGGCTCCCTGCACCCGCCCACCTGGCTCGTCGTCACCTGGGGCGTGCTGATGGCCGCCGTGGCCGCCGTCCTGCTCGTCGCGGGCGGCCTGAAATCCCTCCAGACCGCGACCATCCTGGTCGCCCTGCCCTTCGCGGTCGTCATGCTGCTGCTGTGCTGGGCGCTGCTGAAGGAACTCCGCGAGGACCCCGGCGCCGGCCCCGCCCGCCACCCCGCCCTCCACGGACTGCGGGACGCCGTCAAGGCCATGGTCGGCGACGCCATCACCGAACAGGGCCAGACCCGCCACCCCCGGCTGCGCCGCGTCGCCGAAGCCCGGGGCCGCGACCGGGAGGACGGCGGCGACACCCAGGTGTGACGGGGCGGGGCCCGCCCGGTACCGCGGGCCGGACCGCCGGTTAGGGTGGCCGCGTGACCACCACGGATGACTTCGCCACCTACATCGCGAGCCTGCCCCGGGTGCTGGCCGGCTCCGCCGCGCTCTTCCGCGACGAACAGGGCCGGGTCCTGCTCGTCGAGCCCAACTACCGCGAGGGCTGGGCCCTGCCGGGCGGCACCGTCGAATCGGACACCGGCGAATCACCCCGTACGGCCGCCCGCCGCGAGAGCGCCGAGGAGATCGGCCTCGACCTCCCCCTCGGCCGGCTCCTCGCCGTCGACTGGAGCCTCGGCGCCGGCCGCCCGCCGCTCGTCGCCTACCTCTACGACGGAGGCGTGCTCGACGCCGCCCAGCTGGCCTCCATCAAGCTCCAGGAGGAGGAACTGCTCTCCTGGAAGCTCGTCGAGCCCGGCGAACTCACCGGCCACCTCCTCGGATCCCTCGGCCTGCGCACCCAAGAGGCCTACCGGGTCCTGGAGTCGGGCGAGGGCACCGTGGAACTGGAGAACGGCCGGCGGCCCAGCGCCGCCTGAACCCCGCGTACTTGGACTCCTCCGACCAGGGCAGAATCAACAGATGATCACGATGTACGCCTGGCCGAGCACGGCCGACGGGCCCGACGCCCTCCCCATGGTCCACTTCACCACCGACGAACAGTCGGGCGGCGAGGTCTCCGAAGAGGGGATGCCGATCTGGCTGTTCGACACCGCGATACGCGAGGGCGGCTGGTCCGCCTTCGAGGACTTCGAGGGCTGGTCCGCGCCCGCCGAAGGCTGGCAGGCCTTCTACCGCCGCGAGGACGACGTCCTCGCCGTCACCGGCCCCGGCGCCTGCGAGGGCTGGTACCAGGGCCGCCTCGGCGCCGACGAGGACTGGATCAAGGCCGCCGCCACCCAGAACGGCGTGGTCCTGCTCGCCGCCCCCGTCCAGCACCCGTCCCTCTACGCCTACGCCGTCGAAGCCGGCGCCGGCTTCGCGCTGCTCGTCCCGCTCGTGGTGATCTGACTCCCGGGGGATCCGGCCTACCGCGCCGCGGCCCCGCTCTCGAACTCCAGCAGCCGCACCTTGCGCTCGATGCCGCCGCCGTACCCGGTCATCGAGCCCGAGGCGCCGATCACCCGGTGGCAGGGCACGATGATGCCGACCGGGTTCTTCCCGTTCGCCAGGCCGACCGCGCGAGACGCGTTCGGCTTGCCGAGCTCCGCCGCCAGCCGCCCGTACGACCACGTCTGCCCGTAGGGGATCCGCACGAGCTGCTCCCAGACGCTGCGCTGGAACGCGGTGCCCTCCAGCCGCACCGGCAGGGTGAACTCGGTCAGCTCGCCGGCGAAGTACCCGGCCAGCTGCCGCCGCACCTCGGGGAACGGCTCCTCGGAGTCCGCCACCCGCTCGCCGAAGGACTCCTCCGCCGGCCGGTGCCGCTGGCCCGTCATGTACAGCCCGCTGAGGACCCCGTCCGTGGCGACCAGGGTGAGCGGCCCGTACGGGCTGTCGACGACGGTCTGGACCTTGTTGCTGACGCTGCTCACGCTCTTCACGACGGTGCTCCTTGCGGTACGGGCATGTGGTTGATCGGGTGCGAGTCGGTGGCCCACAGGTACTGGACGGCGTACGCGCGCCAGGGCCGCCAGCCGCCCGCACGGGCGGTGAGGGCGGCGGGCGTGGACGGCAGCCCCAGCCCCCGGGCGGCCTTGCGGACCCCCAGGTCGGAGGGGAGGAAGGCGTCCGGGTCGCCGAGCGCCCGCATCGCGATGACCTCGGTGGTCCACGGGCCGAAGCCGGGCAGCGCCGACAGCCGGGCCCGGGAGGCCTCCCAGTCGCTGTCGATGCCGAGCGGCAGCGAGCCGTCCGCCAGGGCCGTGACGAGGGTGGTGAGGGTGGTGCGGCGGCTGCGCGGCATCGACAGCGTCTCCGGGTCGACGCCGGCCAGCGCTGCGGGGGAGGGGAACAGGTGCGTGAGCCCGCCGTGGGGGTCCTCGACGGGCTCCCCGTACGCGGTCACCAGCCGGGCCGCGTGGGTCCGGGCGGCCGCGGTGGACACCTGCTGCCCGAGCACCGCCCGTACGGCGAACTCCGCCGCGTCGACGGTCCGGGGAACCCGGCGCCCGGGCGCCTTGTCCACGAGCGGGGCCAGCAGCGGATCGGTGCGCAGCCGGTCGTCAACGGCCTCCGGGTCGGCGTCCAGGTCGAGCATCCAGCGGCAGCGGCTGATGGCGATGGTCAGATCCCGCAGGTCGGTCAGCGCGAGCCGGCAGCCGATGTGGCCGGGGCCGGGGGCCAGGGCGACCACGCCGGAGCCGTACGGCAGCCTCAGCGTCCGCCGGTAGGCCCCGTCACGCCACTCCTCGACCCCGGGGACGGCGGTCGCGGCGAGGTGCCCGAAGAGGTTGTCGGGGTTGAGCGGCGCCCGGTACGGCAGCCGCAGGCTGATCGTCCCCGGGATCCGCGGCCCGCCCCGCCCGGCCCCCTTCCGGCCCGCCCGCAGCCGCAGCTCACCGGGGGTGAGGGCGAACACCTCGCGCACCGTCTCGTTGAAGTTCCGGATCGAGGAGAACCCGGCGGCGAAGGCGACGTCCCCCATCGGGAGCTCGGAGGTCTCGATGAGCAGCCGGGCGGTCTGGGCGCGCTGCGCCCGGGCCAGGGCCAGCGGCCCGGCGCCGAGCTCGGCGTTGAGCTGCCGCTCCACCTGCCGGGTGGAGTACCCCAGCCGCAGCGCCAGCCCCGGTACCCCTTCCCGGTCCACGACCCCGTCCTGGATCAGCCGCATCGCGCGCGCGACGGCGTCGGCGCGGGCGTTCCACTCGGGGGAGCCGGGGCTGGTGTCGGGCCGGCACCGCTTGCAGGCCCGGTACCCGGCCTGCTGGCAGGCGGCGGCGCTGGGCAGGAAGCTCATGTTCTCGACCTTGGGCGGCACGGCCGGGCAGCTGGGCCGGCAGTAGATGCCGGTCGTCCGGACCGCGGTGAAGAACCACCCGTCGAACCGGGCGTCCTTCGACTGCACGGCCCTGACGCAGCGGTCGGTGTCGGTGTACATGGCTCCAGCATCCCGGGCCGCCCCCGGCCGGGGCTGGCGGTTTTCCGACATCAAGCGTAGCCCTGGCGGGGGCCGCGGGGGTTCCGCTGCGCGGAGCCGCTCCCCGCCCCGCCCTTCGCCCGTTCCCCGTGGCGCTGCCCCGGCCCCTTGCCGGGGGCTCCGCCCCCGGACCCTCCCCCGGCTACCGCTGGGAGGTGCCCCCAGCGCCCCAAACGGCGGCGGGGCTGCACACAGCCCCGCCGGCGTTTGAGGCGCTGGCGCGGTAGCGCCGTGTCTTGAGCCGCGCCCGGCGACTGAGGGCGAGAACGGGTGAAGGGCGGGGAGGGGCCAGCCCAGCGCAGCGGCACACCGCCCGCACACGCCACCGGCACCAGCCAGGCGCACCGACCCCGTCCCCGCACCCCACGGACGGAGCCCGGCGCAGCCGCGCGAGCGGCGCGTCAGAAAAGGCGAAAGGCCCCGGGGCCAGTGGCACCCGGGGCCTTCGCGTACGGCCGAGCGGCAGCGTTACGGCAGCTGCGACGCCGCCCGCGCCTCCCGCCGGTTGTGGCGGAACGTGTTCGCGCGACGGGTCGTCGCGAACAGCGGGATCGTCGCCGCGAGGGCGATCTGGAGCGCGCAGCCCGTCTGCAGGAGCAGCTGGCCGCCCGGGGCGTCGAACGCCCAGGCCGCCAGGAGGCCCATCGCCCCGACGATCCAGCTCAGCATCGCCGCCGCGAGGACACCCCGCGGCTTCGGGTACTCGACCCGGCTCACCATCAGCCAGGCCACCCCGATGATCGCCAGCAGCGTCGGGATGAACGGCAGCTCCAGCAGCACCACGGAGACCACCGTCAGGGCGCCGAAGGGGCTCGGCATGCCCTGGAACATGCCGTCCTTCATCGTCACGCAGCTGAATCTCGCGAGCCTCAGGACGACCGCCAGCAGCACCACGATCGCCGCGAGCGCCGACATCTTCTGGTGCGCGTCGTCGGCGACCATGCCGTAGACCAGCACGAAGTACGCCGGCGCCAGCCCGAAGCTGATCAGGTCGGAGAGGTTGTCCAGCTCCGCGCCCATCGGCGAGCTGCGCAGCTTGCGGGCGACGATGCCGTCGAAGAGGTCGAAGACCGCCGCGAGCAGCATCAGTATCACCGCGGTCGCCGCGCTGTGCCGGGCCATGCCCGACTCGCCGCTGCCGGTGAGGTGCGGGATGAGGATCCCGGTGGTGGTGAAGTACACCGCCATGAATCCGCACGTGGCGTTACCGAGGGTGAGCGTGTCCGCTATCGACAGCCGCAGCGAGAGCGGCATGTCGTCCTCGGCGGACTCCTCCTCGGCGGACTCGGGAACCCAGCCGGTGGCAGGAGTCTCGGGGTCAGTCACGGTCAATTCGGGTCACCCCCGCGGTGGTGGCCTGACCGACCTCGACCGCGACCTCGACGCCCTCCGGGAGGTAGATGTCGACGCGGGAGCCGAAGCGGATCAGACCGATGCGTTCGCCCTGCTCCACCTTGGTTCCGGCCGGCAGGTACGGGACGATGCGGCGCGCGACGGCGCCGGCGATCTGCACCATTTCGATGTCGCCGAGCTCGGTGTCGAAGTGCCAGACGACGCGCTCGTTGTTCTCGCTCTCCTTGTTGAACGCCGGGACGAACCCGCCGGGGATGTGCTCCACGGACGTCACCGTGCCCGCCAGGGGCGCGCGGTTGACGTGGACGTTCAGCGGGCTCATGAAGATCGCGACGCGGGTGCGCCCGTCCTTCCACGGCATGATGCTCTGCACCACACCGTCGGCGGGCGAGATGACGCGGCCCTGGGCGATCTCACGCTCGGGGTCGCGGAAGAACCACAGCATGCCCGCCGCGAGAGCGGTGGCGGGCACGGCCACCGCGGCCCAGCGTCCGGACTTGCGGGCCCGGGTGAGGCTGAGCGCCGCGGTGGCGACGGTCGGCAGAAGCCACGGCGATGCTCCGCGCGCGAGGCGTGCGCCGGCAAGGCTGTCGCGGTGTGCAGAGGTTTGGCTGTGGGGCATGGATGACCTTCGTAGCGGGTGATTGCCGCGCCGCAAACGGGGGGACGGGACGGCGGCTTTACTGGAATGCTATCGGTTGCGCGCAACAACTGGGCAAGCCAGAAGCCGAGTCGATGGCCGTCGGCCAGTGACTGATGGTCACTCTTCTGCGGTGGATCATCGGATGATCCACCGCAAAAGGGACATTCAGCCCTGGAGTCGGTACTCCTCGAGCAGGCGTCGCCCGATGATCATTTTCTGGATCTCGGCGGTTCCTTCACCGATCAGAAGCATCGGCGCTTCCCGGTAGAGGCGCTCGATCTCGTACTCCTTCGAGAACCCGTAGCCGCCGTGGATACGGAAGGCATCCTCGACGACCTCCTTGCAGTATTCGGAGGCGAGGTACTTCGCCATCCCGGCTTCGAGGTCGTTTCGTTCCCCGGAGTCCTTTTTGCGTGCCGCGTTCACCATCATCGCATGGGCGGCTTCGACCTTGGTAGCCATCTCGGCCAGCTTGAACTGGATGGCCTGGTGCTCGGCGATCGCCTTGCCGAAAGTGTGACGCTGCTGGGCATAGGAGACACCCAGTTCGAAAGCACGCTGTGCGACGCCGCAGCCACGCGCCGCCACGTTGACGCGGCCGACCTCCACGCCGTCCATCATTTGGTAAAACCCTCGGCCCGTCTGGCCTCCGAGGACCCGATTGGCCGGAATGCGTAGTCCGTCCATGATGAGCTCGGTGGTGTCGACACCCTTGTAGCCCATCTTGTCGATCTTGCCCGGGATGGTCAGGCCCGGACGGACCTCGCCGAAGCCCGGCTCCTTCTCCACGAGGAAGGTCGTCATCGACTTGTGGGGCGCCGTGCCCTCGGGGTGTCCTTCGTCACTCCGGACCAGAACGGCCACCAGGGTCGAGGAGCCGCCGTTCGTCAGCCACATCTTCTGGCCGTTCAGGACGTACTCGTCGCCGTCCTTGACCGCCTTGGACGTGATGGCCGACACATCCGAGCCCAGACCCGGCTCGGACATCGAGAAGGCGCCGCGGACCTCGCCCAGCGCCATGCGCGGCAGGAAGTGGTCCTTCTGCTCCTGCGTGCCGTGCTGCTTGAGCATGTACGCCACGATGAAGTGCGTGTTGATGATGCCCGACACGGACATCCAGCCGCGCGCTATCTCCTCGACGCACAGCGCGTAGGTGAGCAGCGACTCACCCAGGCCGCCGTACTCCTCGGGGATCATGAGACCGAAGAGGCCGAGCTCCTTGAGGCCGTCGACGATCTGCTGCGGGTACTCGTCGCGGTGCTCCAGCTCGGTCGCGACCGGGATGATCTCCTTGTCGACGAACTCCCGGACGGTCTTGAGGATCTCCTGCTGGACGTCCGTGAGCCCGGCGGTCTGGGCGAGTCGTGCCATGGCTACTTCCCCTGTTCCTTCAGCTGAGGCCGGCCGGGCTGCTCGCCGCCGCGCGCCGTGATGTACGTCTCGGTCGGGACCATCACCTTGCGCCGGAAGACGCAGACGAGGGTGCCGTCCTGCTTGTAGCCCTTGGTCTCCACGTAGACGATGCCGCGGTCGTCCTTGGACTTCGACGGGGTCTTGTCCAGCACCGTGGTCTCGCCGTAGATCGTGTCGCCGTGGAAGGTCGGCGCCACGTGCCGCAGCGACTCGATCTCCAGGTTGGCGATGGCCTTCCCGGAGACGTCCGGCACGGACATGCCGAGCAGCAGCGAGTAGACGTAGTTGCCCACCACCACGTTCCTGCCGAAGTCCGTGGTGTTCTCCGCGTAGTTCGCGTCCATGTGCAGCGGGTGGTGGTTCATGGTGAGCAGACAGAAGAGGTGGTCGTCGTACTCGGTGACCGTCTTCCCGGGCCAGTGCCGGTACACGTCTCCGACCGTGAACTCTTCATAGGTGCGGCCAAACTGCATGGTGCCCCTCCGGGGTGCTTGCCCAGGCCCTGCGGGGGGCCTGGGGCTGGGGATGGGTGCGCCCGGCTCTGCCGGATCGCCTAGGCGGTGGGGGCCTCGAACTTCGAATTCCGCCGCATGCCCGCGGCCCGGCCCTTGCCGGCGATGACCAGGGCCATCTTGCGGCTGGCCTCGTCGATCATCTCGTCGCCGAGCATCGCGGAGCCCTTCTTGCCGCCCGCCTCGGAGGTGCACCAGTCGTAGGCGTCGAGGATCAGCTCGGCGTGGTCGTAGTCCTCCTGCGAGGGCGAGAAGACCTCGTTGGCCGCGTCGACCTGGCCCGGGTGCAGCACCCACTTGCCGTCGAAGCCGAGGGCCGCGGCGCGCCCGGCGACCTCGCGGTAGGCGTCCACGTCGCGGATCTGGAGGAAGGGGCCGTCGATCGCCTGGAGGTTGTGCGTACGGGCCGCCATCAGGATCCGCATCAGGATGTAGTGGTAGGCGTCCGCCGGGTAGCCGGGCGGCTGCATGCCCACGACCAGGGACTTCATGTTGATCGAGGCCATGAAGTCGGCCGGGCCGAAGATGATGGTCTCCAGGCGCGGCGAGGCGGCGGCGATCTCGTCGACGTTGACCAGGCCCTTGGCGTTCTCGATCTGCGCCTCGATGCCGATCTTGCCGACCTCGAAGCCCATGGTCTTCTCGATCTGGGTCAGCAGCAGGTCCAGCGCGACGACCTGCTGGGCGTCCTGGACCTTCGGCAGCATGATGCAGTCGAGGTTCTGCCCGGCGCCCTCGACGACGGTGATGACATCGCGGTACGTCCAGTGGGTGGTCCAGTCGTTGACGCGGACCACGCGGGTCTTGCCGGTCCAGTCGCCGTTGTTCAGCGCGTCCACGATGGTGTGGCGGGCGCCTTCCTTGGCGAGGGGGGCGCAGGCGTCCTCCAGGTCCAGGAAGACCTGGTCGGCCGGCAGGCCCTGGGCCTTCTCCAGGAACCGCGGGTTCGAGCCCGGGACCGCGAGGCAGGAGCGGCGCGGACGCAGCCGGTTCACGGGGGAGAGGGGCGTGGTCATGCGGGGACCTCCGTGCTTTCAGCGATGTTGAGAGGGTGGAGCTTGTTGGCCTTGCGGATCTCGTCGACGATACGGCCGATGATCTCCGTGATGCCGAAGTCCTTCGGGGTGAACACGGCGGCCACCCCGGCGGCCTTCAGCGTGACGGCGTCGGCGTTCGGAATGATGCCCCCGACGATGACGGGGATGTCGCCCGCCCCCGCCGTGCGCAGGCGTTCCAGGACGTCCGGGACCAGTGCGCTGTGCGAACCGGACAGGATGGACAGTCCCACGCAGTGCACGTCCTCGGCCAGGGCCGCCGAGGAGATCTCCTCGGGAGTCAGCCGGATGCCCTGGTAGACCACCTCGAACCCGGCGTCGCGGGCCCGGACGGCGATCTGCTCGGCACCGTTGGAGTGTCCGTCGAGGCCGGGCTTGCCGACCAGCAGGCGCAGCCGGCCGGAGCCCAGCTCGTCCGCCGTCCGGGCGACCTTCTCCCGGACCAGGGCCAGCGGCGTGCCCTCCTCGGCGGTGACCGCGACCGGGGCCGAGGAGACCCCGGTCGGGGCGCGGAACTCGCCGAAGACCTCGCGCAGGGCGTTCGCCCACTCGCCGGTGGTGACACCGGCGCGGGCGCACTCCAGGGTGGCCTCCATCAGGTTCTCGGTCCCGGCGGCGGCCTCCTTCAGCCGGTCCAGGGCCTGCCCGGCGGTCGGGAAGACGAACGGGTCGCCGCCCCCCTGCCGGTCCGAGGACTCCTGCCGCTCGGCGCGCCAGCGGGTGATGCGCTCGACGGTGAACGCCTCCACGGCGGGGTCGACGGTCATGATGGCCCCGTCGAGGTCCGAGGTGAGGGGGTTCTCCTCGGTCTGCTGAAAGCAGTTCACCCCGACGATCTTGTCCTCGCCGGCCTCGATCCGAGCGCGCCGCTCGGCGTGCGAGGAGACCAGCTGGGACTTCAGGTACCCGGACTCGACGGCGGCCATCGCGCCGCCCATCTCCTGGATCCGGTCGATCTCGGCCAGGCAGTCGGCGACCAGGGAGTCGACCTTGGCCTCGATGACGTGGGATCCGGCGAAGATGTCCTCGTACTCCAGCAGGTCGCTCTCGTGGGCCAGGACCTGCTGGATGCGCAGCGACCACTGCTGGTCCCAGGGGCGGGGCAGGCCCAGCGCCTCGTTCCACGCGGGCAGCTGCACCGCGCGGGCGCGGGCGTCCTTGGAGAGGGTGACCGCGAGCATCTCCAGCACGATCCGCTGGACGTTGTTCTCGGGCTGCGCCTCGGTCAGGCCGAGCGAGTTCACCTGGACGCCGTAGCGGAACCGGCGCTGCTTGGCGTTCTCGATGCCGTAGCGCTCCTTGGTGACCTTGTCCCAGATGCGGCCGAAGGCGCGCATCTTGCACATCTCCTCGATGAAGCGGACGCCCGCGTTCACGAAGAAGGAGATACGGGCGACCACCTCGCCGAAGCGCTCCTCGGGCACCTGGCCCGAGTCGCGCACGGAGTCCAGGACGGCGATCGCGGTGGACATCGCGTACGAGATCTCCTGGACCGGCGTGGCCCCGGCCTCCTGCAGGTGGTAGCTGCAGATGTTGATCGGGTTCCACTTCGGGATGTGGTTGACCGTGTACGCGATCATGTCCGTCGTCAGGCGGAGCGAGGGCCCGGGCGGGAAGACGTGCGTCCCGCGCGAGAGGTACTCCTTGACGATGTCGTTCTGGGTGGTGCCCTGGAGCTGGGAGATGTCCGCTCCCTGCTCCTCGGCGGCCACCTGGTAGAGCGCCAGCAGCCACATCGCGGTGGCGTTGATGGTCATCGAGGTGTTCATCTGCTCCAGGGGTATGTCCTGGAACAGCCGCCGCATGTCGCCCAGGTGGGAGACCGGCACCCCGACCCGGCCCACCTCGCCGCGGGCGAGGACGTGGTCGGGGTCGTAGCCGGTCTGCGTCGGGAGGTCGAACGCGACCGACAGGCCGGTCTGGCCCTTGGCGAGGTTGCGGCGGTACAGCTCGTTGGACGCCTCGGCCGTGGAGTGGCCGGCGTACGTCCGCATGAGCCACGGACGGTCCTTCTGGCGCTCTGTCATCTCAGGCGATCCTTATGGCCTTTGAGTGGACTTCAGACTCAGACGTTGCGGAAGCGGTTGATCGCGTCGAGGTGCCGGGCGCGCATCTCGTGGTCGCGGACGCCCAGGCCCTCCTCGGGGGCGAGCGCGAGGACGCCGACCTTGCCCTGGTGCAGGTTGCGGTGGACGTCGTAGGCGGCCTGGCCGGTCTCCTCCAGGGAGTAGACCTTCGAGAGGGTGGGGTGGATCTTGCCCTTGGCGATCAGGCGGTTGGCCTCCCACGCCTCGCGGTAGTTGGCGAAGTGCGAGCCGACGATCTTCTTGAGGGACATCCACAGGTAGCGGTTGTCGTACTCGTGCATGTAGCCGGAGGTCGAGGCGCAGGTGGTGATGGTGCCGCCCTTGCGGGTGACGTAGACGGAGGCGCCGAAGGTCTCGCGGCCCGGGTGCTCGAAGACGATGTCGATGTCCTCGCCGCCGGTCAGCTCGCGGATCTTCGAGCCGAAGCGCTTCCACTCGCGCGGGTCCTGGGTCCGCTCGTCCTTCCAGAACTTGTAGCCCTCGGCGTTGCGGTCGATGACCGCGGTGGCGCCCATCTTGCGGCAGATCTCGGCCTTCTCCGGGGAGGAGACGACGCAGATCGGGTTGGCGCCGCCGGCCAGGGCGAACTGGGTGGCGTAGGAGCCGAGGCCGCCGCTGGCGCCCCAGATCAGGACGTTGTCGCCCTGCTTCATGCCGGCGCCGTTGCGGGAGACCAGCTGGCGGTAGGCGGTGGAGTTGACCAGGCCGGGGGAGGCGGCCTCCTCCCAGCTGAGGTGGTCCGGCTTCGGCATCAGCTGGTTCGACTTGACGAGCGCGATCTCCGCCAGGCCGCCGAAGTTGGTCTCGAAGCCCCAGATGCGCTGCTCGGGGTCGAGCATCGTGTCGTTGTGGCCGTCCGAGGACTCCAGCTCGACCGAGAGGCAGTGCGCGACGACCTCGTCGCCCGGCTTCCAGGAGTTGACGCCGGGGCCGGTGCGCAGCACGACGCCCGCGAGGTCGGAGCCGATGATGTGGTACGGGAGGTCGTGGCGCTTGGTGAGCTCCGACAGGCGCCCGTAGCGCTCCAGGAAGCTGAAGGTGGACACCGGCTCGAAGATCGAGGTCCACACCGAGTTGTAGTTGACCGAGGAGGCCATGACGGCCACCAGGGCCTCGCCCGGGCCCAGCTCCGGAACCGGGACCTGGTCCAGGTGCAGGGACTTGCGCGGGTCCTTCTCGCGGGTGGTGAGCCCGGCGAACATCTCCGTCTCGTCCTTGTGCACGGTGATCGCGCGGTAGGAGTCGGGGAGCGGCAGTGCGGCGAAGTCTGCGGCGGTGGCGGACTGCGACTGAATCGCGTCCAGGATGTCCTTCACGGTATTGCCTCCGGCAAGCGCTGATGAGGGTGCGCTGAGGGATGCGCGGGGTGCGCGGTTACGTGTGGTGGGTGCTGCTGCGTGGTGCCGTCGGTCCTGGGGTCCCGGCCGGGGCCGGGGGAGGAGCGGTGGAGCTGGCGCGCCTGTGGTGGGGCGGGCGGGGCCTGGTGACGCAGGCATCCGGGGCGCGTTCCGTGCCGAGTGGGCGTGGGCCGCGGGGACATCCGGACGGGACTCAACGTATGGCACCCCGTGTCACTCGGCAAGGCACTGGGTGCCAAAACTTTCTCTCACTTGCCGATTGACCTGCGCAGATGAGCGATGATCGATCAGAGTTACCCGCGAGTAGGGGCAACTCGGGCATACGAAAGCGGCCGCCCCCGGAACGGGAGCGGCCGCTGTGACCAGAGTCGCTTTCTGGGGCTCGACGGAGCCGCCTACTTGTTCTTGAGCGCTTCCTCGATGGTCCGCATGACCTCGTCGAGCGGAGCGTCCGTACGGGCCACCGCGACGAGCACCTCGCCCTCCGCGCGCACCGCCGCCTTCGGGACCCCGGCGTCCGGGTCCGCCGGACGGCCGGCGCCGATCCCGGAGCCGAAGGTCTTGCGGACGATGGCGAAGGCGTGGTCCAGCTGCGCCTCCACGTCCCCCTGGCCCCCGGCCCGCAGCCAGCGCCGCAGCACGTGGTTGTGCGCGGTCACCACCGCGGACGCGGCCACCTCGGCCAGCAGCGGGTCGTCGTTGCCGTCGTGGTGGTCGGTCTCGTCGAAGTGCGCGAGCAGGTAGCGGGTGAAGAGCCGCTCGTAGCGGGCCACGGAGGCGATCTCCCGCTCGCGCAGCGCCGGCACCTCGCGGGTGAGCCGGTAGCGCTCCACCGACACCGCCGGCGAGGCGGCGTACATCTTCATGACTTCCTTGATCCCCCGGCACACCGTGTCGAGCGGGTGCTCGTGCGCCGGCGCCACGTCCAGGACGGCCTCGGCGCGGGTCAGGGTGTCGTCGTGGTCCGGGAAGATCGCCTCTTCCTTGGAACGGAAGTGCCGGAAGAACGTCCGGCGGGCCACCCCGGCGGTGGCGGCGATCTCGTCGACCGTCGTGGCCTCGTACCCCTTGGTCGCGAAGAGCTCCATGGCCGCGGCGGCCAGCTCGCGGCGCATCTTGAGCCGCTGGGCGGCCGCCCGGGTGCCGGCCGCGCTCTCCGGGGAGTCTGCGGCCGACGCGGCACGGGGTGAGGTCTTGGCGGGCTGGGACATAGAGCGAAAGTACTTCATTCGCGCAGGCGCGCGCGCCGGAGGGGGGTGCGAGGGGGGTGGATGCGGGGGAGGGCCCGCACTGGGCTCGGGAGGGTATGTCCGCCGTGAGGGTCCGGCGGACCCGAGCAGCCCTCCCCACGCATCCTGCTCAGGGCCCGGCCTACCGGCGGGCGTACTCACGGAATCCGCGGCCGGTCTTCCGCCCCAGGCAGCCCGCCGCCACCAGGTGCTCCAGCAGCGGGGACGGCGCCAGGGCGGGGTCGCGGAACTCCTGGTAGAGGACCTTCTCGATGGCGAGCGACACGTCCAGGCCGACCACGTCGAGGAGCTCGAAGGGCCCCATCGGGTAGCCGCCGCCCAGCTTCATCGCGGCGTCGATCTCGTCGATGCCCGCGTAGTGCTGCTCGACCATCTTGATCGCGTTGTTCAGGTACGGGAACAGCAGCGCGTTCACGATGAACCCGGCCCGGTCCCCGCAGTCCACCGGGTGCTTGCGGACCTTCGCGCAGACCTCGCGGACCGTGGCGTGCACGTCGTCGGCCGTCAGGACCGTCCGGACCACCTCGACCAGCTTCATGGCCGGCGCCGGGTTGAAGAAGTGCATGCCGATCACGTCCTGCGGGCGCGAGGTCGCCCGCGCGACGGCGATCACCGGCAGCGAGGAGGTGGTGGTGGCCAGCACCGCGCCCGGCTTGCAGACCTTGTCCAGGCCCGCGAAGAGCTGCTGCTTGACCGCCAGGTCCTCGGCGACCGCCTCGACCGCCAGGTCCACGTCGGCGAAGGCCTCCAGCGACCCCGCCGGGGTGATCCGCTCCAGGGTCTGCGCGGCGGCCTCCTCGGTCAGGCGGCCCTTGGACACCGCACGGCCCAGGGACTTCCCGATCGCGGCCTTCGCGGCCTCGGCCTTCTCCTCGCTGCGGGCGGCCAGGACCACCTGGTAGCCGGCCTGCGCGAAGACCTGCGCGATACCGCTCGCCATCGTTCCCGAGCCGGCCACGCCGACCGAGGAGACCGGACGGCCCGCGCCGAGCAGGGACCCGTCCAGCGGGGTCTGGAGGTCGCGCACCACCACCGGGCTGCCCGGGGCCTCGTACGTGTAGAAGCCGCGCCCGGCCTTCTGCCCGGTCAGGCCCGCCTCGACGAGCTGGCCCAGGATCGGCGCCGGGGCGTGCAGCCGGTCGCCGGAGGAGGCGTACATGGCCTCCAGGACCGTGCGCGCGGTGTCCACGCCGACCAGGTCGAGCAGGGCGAGGGGGCCCATCGGCAGGCCGCAGCCCAGCTTCATCGCCGCGTCGATGTCCTCGCGGGAGGCGTACTTGGCCTCGTACATCGCGGCGGCCTGGTTGAGGTAGCCGAAGAGCAGGCCGTCCGCGACGAACCCGGGCCGGTCGCCGACCGCGACGGGCTGCTTGCCGAGCTCCACCGCCAGCTCGGTGACGGCCTCCACGGCGGCCGGGGAGGTCAGGACGCTCGACACGATCTCGACGAGCTTCATCGCCGGCGCCGGGTTGAAGAAGTGCATCCCGAGGACGCGCTCGGGCCGCAGCGACTCGGCGGCGAGCCGGGTCACGGACAGTGCGTTGGTGCCGGTGGCCAGGACGGTGTCCGGACGGACGATCGCGTCGAGCTCGCCGATGATCCGGTGCTTGAGGTCGTAGTCCTCCGGGACCACCTCGATGACCAGGTCGGCCTCGGCGGCGGCACCGAGGTCGGTGAAGGTGCGGAAGCGCGCCAGCACGGCCTCGCGCTCCTGCTCGGTGAGCTTGTCCTTGGCCACGGAGCGGGCGGTGGCGGCCGCGAGGGCCCCGGCGGCGCGGCGGGTGGCGGTCTCGCTGACGTCGATGCCGATGACCTCGCGGCCGGCCCGGGCGAGGACCTCGGCGATGCCGGTGCCCATGGTGCCGAGGCCGACGACGGCGACGGTGCGGAGGGAGGACTGACTGGACGTGGACGGAAGGTCCATCGCGGGACTCCAGTGGAAGAGGGTGACGACTGAGGGAGCGCGCGGCGCACAGCGCGCGCGGATGCCGTACGGAAGAGAAGAGCCGTGCGGGGCACGCCCGGCGGTGCGCCCGAGAGGGAGCGGGGCGCGGCAGCGGGCGGAAACCGGCGGAACCCTGTCCCGGGGTCCAGCCGTGGGGTGGAACGGTCGAGCGGACGAACCGACTGGTACGGGGCGGCTGCGTCACCAGGCCGGCTCCGTACGTGTGGAAGTGAGATTAACCGGCCGGTAACTGGTCCGCCAGAGCGCGGAGATGTGACCTGTACCGCCCAAATGTACCGATCATCGATCATCGATCAACGGGCTCCGCGGAACACCCCCTGCCGGGGCCCGCGGCCCCCTAGGGTGGCCGCGTGAACGACGTGCTGGAACGCCTGCGGGCGGAGGCCGACGGGTCGGCCGCGTACCCGGAACTGCTCGCCGCCGGCCCGGACGCCCTGGCCGCCTCCCTGACGTCCGCCGGACTGCCCCTGTGGGCCCGCGAACTGGCCGCGTACCGGCTCGGCATGGCCGGGGACCGGCGGGCCTTCGAGCCGCTGGTGCTCCTGCTGAACCACCGGGACCCGGCCCGCTGCGCGGCCGCCGCCCAGGCGCTCGGGGTCCTCGGGGACCCGCGCACCGCCCGCGCGGCGGCGGCCCTGGCGACCAACGCCCTGCGCACGGCCTACGCCCTCCACCCGGTCCGGCTGCTCACCGCGCTGCGGGCGCCGGAGTCGGCCCCGGCCCTGATCAGGACCCTGTCCCGGCTGCTGGCCCCGCACGACCCGTACTGGCGGGTGGCCCTGGCCTGCGTCGAGGGCCTGGGTACCCTCGCCGACCCCCGGGCCCGCGACGTCCTGGTCCGCGCCCAGGCCCACCCCCGGCTGGCGCTCGCCGCCACCGACGCCCTGACCCGGCTGGAGGCGGGGCACCCCGACGCGTGAACCCCGGCGTGTGAACCCCGGCCGGGGGCAGGGAGCCGGGGGCCGGGGGCCGGGGCGTCCCGCCGGGCCGGCCCCCCGCCTCGGACCCTCAGCCCGCCGTCGGAACCACCGCGAAGGCCTCCACCTCCAGCAGGAGCTCCGGCCGGAACAGGGCGGCCACCTGGACCGCCGAGGAGGCCGGCAGCCGGTCCGCCGCGATCACCTCGTCCCGCGCCGCCCGGACCGCCGGCAGGTGGGCCACGTCCGTGACGAAGTACGTCAGCTTCACCACGTCCTCGAAGCCCGCCCCGGCCGCCGCCAGGCACCGCCGCAGGTTCTCGAACACCTGCCGGGCCTGCGCGGCCGGATCGCCCTCGCCGACCACCTCGCCCTTCTCGTCGAAGGCGCACTGCCCCGATACGGCCACGAACCGCCCGGTGCCCCAGACGACGTGGCTGTACCCGCTGCCGGGGCTGACGCCCTCCGGGGCGGCGATACGGGTGAGGTGGTCGTTGCCGCGGTACTCGGATGAGGTCATGCGGACGATCTTGCCCGCCCGGCCTCAGCCGCGGAAGCCCAGCAGACCGTGCAGGGCCGCCCCGCCCGCCGACGGCGGCACCGCACGGGTCGCGGCCGCCGGCTTCGGCGCGGGCTGCGCCGGGCAGGTCGCGTCCGCCGCCTGTCCCGTCCTCAGGTACAGGGAGAGCTTCTCGTCGAGGCACTTGTTGCCGCTCAGGGCGATGCCGTGGTTGCCGCCGCCCTCCTCCACCACCAGCGCCGAGCCCGCCAGCTTGTCCCGCATGCTCACCGCGCCCTCGTACGGGGTCGCCGCGTCCTCGGTCGCCTGGAACAGCAGCGCCTTCGGCAGCCCGGCGTTCGTCACGTCCGGGGCCTGGAGCGGCTGCGTCGGCCAGAACGCGCAGGGGGCGTTGTACCAGGCGTTGTTCCAGGTCATGAACGGCGCCTTGGCGTGCGTGCGCCACATGTCGGCCCGCCACCGGTTCCAGTCCCTCGGCCACGCCGAGTCCCGGCACTGCACCGCCGTGTAGACGCTGTAGCTGTTGTTCGCCGAGGGCTCCACCGCGCCCAGCCGCTCGTACGTCGCCACCAGCGGCTTCGGGTCCTGCTTCAGCGCGTACGCCGCGAAGGCCTCCGCCAGCGAAGGCCAGTAGCCGTTGTAGTAGCCGCCCGGCATGAACGTGTCCTCCAGCTCCGCCGGGCCCACCTTCCCGCCCGCCGGGGCCGCGCGCAGCGCGTCGCGCATCTCGTACCAGCGGGCCTCGACCCGCGCCGGGTCGGTGCCCAGGTGGTACGTGGAGTCGTACTGGGCCACCCAGGCCAGGAACGCCTTGTGGCGGGCGTCGAAGGCCAGGTCCTGCGCGAGGTTGTCCTCGTACCAGACGCCGGCCGGGTCGACCACGGAGTCCAGGACCAGCCGGTGCACCCGCTGCGGGTGGAGCTTGGCGTACACGGCGCCCAGGTACGTGCCGTAGGAGTACCCGAAGTAGCTGAGCTTCTCCGCGCCCAGGGCGGTGCGCAGCACCTCCAGGTCGCGGGCCGCCGAGACGGTGCCGACGTACGGGAGCACGTCCGCGTGCTTCTCCTGGCAGGACACCGCGAAGGCGCGCACCCGCTCCAGGTTGGCCCGCTCCGTCGCCCCGTCACGCGGCACGGAGTCGGGCCGTACGGGCTTGAAGTGCCCGGAGCCGCAGTCCAGGGCGGGCTCGCTCTTGCCCACGCCCCGGGGGTCGAAGCCGATCACGTCGTACTGGGCGGCCACGTCCTTCGGCAGGGCGGACGCGATGAACCCGGCGAGGGCGCGGCCGCTGCCGCCCGGCCCGCCGGGGTTGACCAGCAGGGGGCCCTGGGAGGTGGCGGCCGTGTGCGGGACCCGGGTCAGGGCCAGGGAGATCTGCCGGCCCGCCGGCTGTTCGTGGTCGAGCGGGACCTTGAGGGAGGCGCACTGCAGCGTCGGGTAACGGGGGGTGGCGCAGCCGGTCCAGCGCAGCGCGGCCGCGGCGGCCGTCTCCGCCTCCGCCGGTGCGGCGGCGGTGACGGGGGTCGCGAGGGCGGCGGCGACGGTGGCGGTCGCCAGCAGGACGGCGGCCCGCTTCTTCGCGGGGCGCAGCTTCGAGGGGTGGAGCATGGGGCCTCCCAGCCGAGGGTTCTGGGCGGAATCGTCCCGGAAACCGTGGCGGTAACGCGGGATTGGGCCGCGCATTGGCCCGATGTGATGACCCGTCGGGTGGCGTCCGGGTCACGCGCCGTACGCGGACCGGACCCACCCCGGCGCCGGAAGGCGGGGCCGGCGGGGGCCGGCGGGAGTGGCCTTCGGGCCGCGGGGGCGTAGCCGGTGGCCGGACTCCGACGCCGGTGGCGGGACTTGACGGACGGTGCGGCCCCGGCGCGCGCCGGGCGCGTGCGAACGGCCCCCGGGCGCGGCCCCGTACCGCCCGGCGGCGCCCCCGGTCCGACCGCGCACCCCGGGCCGCAGATGGAGTACCGGGGGTGTCACGGAGCCCGCCCCGTGCGTCCCGGCCGCCCCGGGCCGGGCGGTGTTCCGGGGGTGCCGACACGGACGGCCCACCCGGGATGCCGCGCGCGCCGGGCCGGGGCAGGCTGTGGCCATCGACCGCCGCCACCGCACAGACGAGGACCGCGCCATGACCCACAGACGGCGTATCGGCGTCATGACCGGGGTCGCAGCCCTGCTGCTGACCGGCACCGCGTGCTCGGGCCTGGGCCGCAGCACCGTGGGCATGCTGACGTTCCGGGGGCACGACTCCCCGCTGGAGGTGAGCTACTCCAACACCTCGGTCAAGGGCTGCCACCGCGTCCCCGTGCCCCACGGGGCCACCCACGTCGAGAACAACACCCTCGTCGACGTCGTGCTCTACCGCACGCCCGACTGCAAGAAGGGCGACCGCGAGGACGGCACCTACGTGGCCACCACCCTGTCGAACGTGACGGCCCCCGCCAGCCTCCCCTGGCGGAGCTTCCGCGTCATCCACTGACCGGCCCCGCAGCACCCGGAGGGCCCCCGTCACCGTGACGGGGGCCCGCAGAACTGAACACCTGTTCCGCGACCGTGCCGGATGGCCCGCCCGGCGGGGCCCGCCCCCGCCCGCCACCGCCCGCCCCCGCCCGCCCCCCGGATTTGGGCGGCCGCCCCGGAGGTGGTTGGCTTGCCGCGACGCACGATCCCAACTGCTGGAGGAACAGGTATGGCGCAGGTCGAGGCCACCACGGAGCGCATCATCGAGGCCGACGCGGACACCGTGTTCGACGCGCTGGCGGACTACACCGGCACCCGGAACAAGCTGCTCCCCGAGCACTTCAGCGAGTACGAGGTGCGCGAGGGCGGCGACGGCGAGGGCACCCTGGTCCACTGGAAGCTCCAGGCCACCAGCAAGCGCGTACGGGACTGCCTGCTCGAGGTCACCGAGCCCACGGACGGCCAGCTCGTGGAGAAGGACCGCAACTCCACCATGGTCACCACCTGGACCGTCACCCCGGCCGGCGAGGGCCGCTCCCGGACCGTGGTCAGCACCGTGTGGAACGGCGCGGGCGGCATCGGCGGCTTCTTCGAGCGCGCCTTCGCCCCCAAGGGCCTCGGCCGCATCTACGACACCGTGCTGGAGAACCTGGCCAAGGAAGTCAAGGGCTGACCGCCGGGCCGTGACGAGGGCCACGCGCCGCCGACGGGACGACGCCCGGGGACGGCTCACCGGTTCGGGTGGAATTCCCGGCCGCCGTGAGCCGCCCCGGGACACGCGCCGCGAGCCGCGCCGCGAGCCGCTCCGGGACCCGCCGTGAACCCCTTCCCCGGAGCCCGTCCCGGCCGGGCGTGGCCCCGGGCCGCCAGGGCCCCGGGCGGCTAGGGTGGGGCTCCGCGACCCGACCCACCGGGGGCCCGATGAAGATCCTCGTCTCCGCCGACATGGAAGGCGCCACGGGCGTCACCTGGCCCGCCGACGTGCTGCCCGGCACCCCCCAATGGGAGCGCTGCCGGGGCATGTTCACCTCCGACGTGAACGCGGCCGTCCTCGGCTTCTTCGACGGCGGTGCCGACCAGGTCCTCATCAACGAGGCCCACTGGACCATGCGCAACCTGCTCCTGGAGAAGCTCGACGCCCGCGCCGAGATGATCACGGGCCGGCACAAGTCCCTCTCCATGGTCGAGGGCGTCCAGCACGGCGACGTCGACGGCATCGCCTTCGTCGGCTACCACACCGGCGCGGGCGCCGAAGGGGTCCTCGCCCACACCTACCTCGCCAACTCCATCACCGGGGTCTGGCTGGGCGGCCTGCGCGCGAGCGAGGGCGTCCTCAACGCCCACGTCGTGGCCGAGTACGGGGTCCCCGTCATCCTGGTCACCGGCGACGACCTGACCTGCGCCGACGCCGCCGGTTACGCGCCGGACGCCCGTACCGTCGCCGTCAAGGACCACGTCTCGCGCTACGCGGCCGTCTGCCGCACCCCCGCCCGCACCGCCGCCGACATCCGCGCCGCCGCCGCCGAGGCGGTCAAGCTCGCGGTCCGGCACGAGCCGGTGCGCGGGGGCCCCTTCGCGATGGAGGTCGAGTTCGACGCCGAGCACCTGTCGATGGCCGCGACCGTCGTGCCCGGCGTCGAACGGTGTGCGGAACGCAGGGTCGCGTACAGCAGCGGGACGATGTACGAGGCGATCCGGACCTTCAAAGCGGTCACGACGGTCGTCTCGGCGGCCGTGGAGGAGCAGTATGGCTGACATGCACCAGGTGAAGGACGACCCCCGCGGGGCCGCCCGCGAAGGACACGGCGGAGCGGGTGTGCCGGACGGCGGCCCCGGCTCCGCGGGCACGCACGGTCCCGCCTCGGTCGGTTCGGCCCCGGTTGGTTCTGTCTCCGTCGGTCCCGCCATCGACGATCTCGCCCTCGACGAGGCCGTCGAGTTCACCTCCGGCCTGATCCGCATCGACACGAGCAACCGCGGCGGCGGCGACTGCCGCGAACGGCCCGCCGCCGAGTACGCCGCCGAACGCCTCGCCGGGGCCGGACTCGAACCCGTCCTGCTGGAGCGCACCCCCGGCCGGACCAACGTCGTGGCCCGTATCGCCGGCACCGACCCGTCCGCCCCCGCCCTCCTCGTCCACGGCCACCTCGACGTGGTCCCCGCCGAGGCCGCCGACTGGAGCGTCGACCCCTTCTCCGGAGAGGTCCGCGACGGCGTCGTCTGGGGCCGCGGCGCCGTCGACATGAAGAACATGGACGCGATGGTGCTGGCCGTCGTACGCGCCTGGGCACGCCACGGCGTACGGCCCCGCCGGGACATCGTCATCGCCTACACCGCCGACGAGGAGGACAGCGCGGCCGACGGATCCGGCTTCCTCGCCGACGAGCACCCGCACCTCTTCGAAGGCTGTACGGAGGGCCTGAGCGAGTCCGGGGCCTTCACCGTGCACCCCCGGCCCGGCCAGGCCCTCTACCCGATCGCGGCCGGCGAACGCGGCACCGCCTGGCTGAAGCTGACCGCCCACGGCACCACCGGACACGGATCCAAGCCCAACCCGGACAACGCCGTCAGCCGGCTCGCCGCCGCGGTGGCCCGCATCGGCGCCCACACATGGCCGGTCCGCCTCACCGACACCGTGACCGCCTGCATCAGCGGACTCGCAGCCCTCCAAGGCCTCACCGTCGACCCGCGCGCCCCCGGCACCGACCTCGACGACCTCCTCGGCAAGCTCGGACCGGCCGCAGCCCTCGTCGAGGCGACCATCCGCAACAGCGCCAACCCGACCATGTTCAACGCCGGTTACAAGCTCAACGTCATCCCCGGCCACGCCACCGCCCACGTCGACGGGCGCACCGTCCCCGGCGGCGAAGCGGAGTTCGCCGCCACCCTCGACGAACTCACCGGCCCCGGCGTGCACTGGGAGTTCGCCCACCGGGAGGTCGCCCTCCAGGCCCCCGTCGACGGGCGGACGTACGGGATCCTGCGCGAGTCCGTCGAGCACTTCGACCCCGACGGACACGTGGTCCCCTTCTGCATGGCGGGCGGCACCGACGCCAAGCAGTTCTCCCGGCTCGGCATCACCGGCTACGGCTTCTCCCCGCTCAAGCTGCCGCCGGGCTTCGACTACTGGTCCCTCTTCCACGGCGTGGACGAACGGGTCCCCGTCGACGCCCTGCACTTCGGGGTCCGCGTCCTCGACCGCGCGCTGCGGACCCTGTGATGGGGGCCCGGTGATGGCGGCCGCCGCCGGCGGACCCTACGGCAGCTGGCCCTCCCCGCTCGCCGCCGCGCACGCCGCCGCGCACGACGGCCGGCCCGAATACGTGGGCACCGTCGGCTCCGAGGTGTGGTGGACCGAGCCCCGCCCCGAGGAAGGCGGCCGCCGCACCCTGGTGCGCCGCCCCGCCGACGGCTCCGCCGCCCGGCCGGTGCTGCCCGCCCCGTGGAACGTGCGCAGCCGCCTCACCGAGTACGGGGGCCTGCCCTGGGCGGGCGCCGAACAGGGCCCCCGGGGGCCGCTGGTGGTCTTCGTCCACCACCCCGACCAGCGGCTGTACGCGTACGAACCCGACGCCCCCGGCAGCCCCGGGCCGCGCCCCCTCACCCCCGTCTCGGCCGTCGGCGGCGGCCTGCGCTGGGCCGATCCCGTGCTGCGCGACGGCGAGGTCTGGTGCGTGCTGGAGGAGTTCACCGGCCCCGCGCCGGGAGACGTCCGCCGCGTCGCGGCCGCCGTACCGCTGGACGGCTCCGCCGCCGGGGACCGTGCCGCCGTACGGGAGCTCACCGACGACCGGCACCGCTTCCGCACCGGCCCGAAGCCCTCCCCCGACGGGCGGAGCGCGGCCTGGCTGGTCTGGGACCACCCCCGGATGCCCTGGGACGGTACGGAACTCCAGCTCGCCGCCGTACGGCCCGACGGGACGCTCGGCGAGCCCCGCACCGTGCTGGGCGGGCCCGAGGAGGCCGTGGCCCAGGTGGCGTGGGCGGCCGACGGGACCCTGCTCGCCGTGAGCGACCGCAGCGGCTGGTGGAACCCGTACCGGGTGGACCCGGACGGCGGGGCGCCGGTCAACCTGTGCCCCCGCGAGGAGGAGTTCGGCGGCGCCCTCTGGAAGCCCGGCCTGACCTGGCTGGCCCCGCTGCCGGAAGGGCCGGTGGCCGTCCTGCACGGGCTGGGCTCCTGCGTCCTCGGCGTCCTGGACCCCGACACCGGCGACCTCGTGGACGCCGCCGGCCCCTGGACGTCCTGGCAGCCGGCCCTCGCCGTCAGCGGCACCCGCGTCTACGGGGTCGCGGCCAGCCCGCGCAGCGCGTACGAGGTCGTCGAACTGGACACCGCCACCGGCCACGCCCGGGTCGTCGGCGCCCCGGCCGCCGACCCGGTGGACCCGGCGTACTACCCGGAGCCGCAGACCCGCACCTTCCCCGGCCCCGGCGGCCGGGACATCCACGCCCACGTCTACCCGCCGCACCACCCGGACCTGCGGGCGCCCGCCGACGAACTGCCCCCGTACGTGGTGTGGGCGCACGGCGGCCCCACCGAGCACGTGCCTCCCGTACTGGACCTGCACATCGCCTACTTCACCTCGCGCGGCATCGGCGTCGTCGAGGTGAACTACGGCGGGTCCACCGGCTACGGCCGGGCCTACCGCGAACGGCTGCGCGAGCAGTGGGGCGTGGTGGACGTCGAGGACTGCGCGGCGGTGGCCCGGGCCCTGGCCGCCGAGGGCACCGCCGACCCCGCCCGGCTCGCGATCCGCGGCGGCAGCGCCGGCGGCTGGACGGCGGCCGCCTCCCTGGCCTCCACCGACCTGTACGCCTGCGCCGCGATCATCTACCCGGTGCTCGACCTGAGGGGCTTCGCCGCCGAGACCCACGACCTGGAGTCGCACTACACCGACGGCCTGGCCGGCCCCCCGGCCACCCTCGCGCTGCGCTGCCGCGAACGCTCCCCGGTGGCCCGCGCCGACCGCATCACCGCCCCCTTCGTGCTGCTCCAGGGCCTCGACGACCCCGTCTGCCCGCCCGCACAGGCCGAACGGCTGCTGGCCGCCCTGCGCGGCCGCGAGCCGGCGGTCCCGCACGCGTACCTCACCTTCGAGGGCGAAGGCCACGGCTTCCGCCGCGCGGAGACGATGGTGCGGGCCCTGGAGGCGGAACTGTCGCTGTATACCCAGGTATTCGGCATCGAGCGCGGTGATGTGCCCCGGGTGGAACTGCGTACGGAGTAGGGGGTGAGGGAAGGGGGAGCGGGTCAGGGGTGGAGAGTGAGGGGTGAGGGCGGCGGCCGCCGGGACACGCCGGGTGGCCCCTACGTGAGGAACCGTTCGAGGGCCTCGCGGGCGCGGGTGTTCGAGGCCGCGGCGTCCGCGAGGGCCCCGGCCAGCACGCCGATCCACTCGTCCAGCCCCACCTGCCGCCGCGAGAGGACGATCCCCCGGACCTCGTGGCAGATCTCGCCGGTGGTCCGGCCCCGGTCCGTGCGCAGGGACAGACGCTGCTCGCCGAGGGCGACGTCCAGTCCGTCGACCGGCCCCTCCCGCCCGGACAGCCGTCGTGCCACTGAACGCCTGCGGCTGACCCGGACGGCGCCGGGCGGCAGCGAGTCGGCGAGGCTCGCGGACAGCACACCGGCGTAGAGCTCCAGGTCGGCGCTGTCCCGGCGCAGCGCGGCGGCCAGCAGTGCCACGTCCACCGGAGCAGGCCCCTTCCCGTCAGTCATCGAGGCCCAGCACCATGGTCGGCCGTTCGATGACGTGGTCCTCGCGCAGCGGCCGTACCGCCGTCCCGATGGCGAAGAACTCGGTGGTGTGCGACCCCCAGCCGTGCGAGTGCTGCTTCAGCCGCACCGCCACGATCCCCTCGGCACCCAGGGCCCTGCCCTCCGCCTGCATCCGGCTCATCGCCAGCTCGCGGGCGTCGTACAGGGCCTGGGTGAACGGCTCGATCTCGACGTTGCGGCCCGTGTTGCCCAGCGCCTGCACGAAGCCCTGGTGCGCCACGTGGTAGACGCAGGAGCCCATGACCAGGTCCAGCGGGGCGTACCCGGCGCGGACCAGCGTCCAGAACTCCTGGCCGGAGAGGTCCGAGGTGAACGGCTTGCCCTTGTTGTTGAGCCAGGTCCCGGCCGGTCCCGGATCGGCACCGTCCGCCTTGACGGCCGTGCCCACCGCGATGAACTCCGCTATGTCCGAGCCGAATTCCTTGAACTCGACGTCAAGCCGCACTCCCACGATCCCGTCCGCCCCCAGCGCGCTCGCCTCGGCCTCCATCCGGCTCATCGCGAGTTCGCGGGCGTCGTACATGGCCTGGGACAGCTTGGTGAGCTCCTGGTTCTTCGACCAGCGGCCGATCTGGAAGCCGACGTGGTAGACGGAGCAGCCGAGGACCAGACCGAGGGGGCGGAAGCCGGCCTCGCGCACGAGGAGGAACTCGTTCACCGTCAGGTCCGAGGTGAACATGGAGCCCTCGTCGCCCTCCGGCCGGAGCTGCGCCAGACGCCGCATCGCGTCCTCGGAGAGGTCCCGTCCGTCCGGTGCCGGTGCCGGTGCCGGCACCGGTGCTGGTACGCGTTCTGTTCGCCCGGTCATGTCAGTGCTCGCGCTCCAGTCTCATGATGGTCAGGGGCCCGGCCGCGGCCGGCAGCCCGGAGCGGCCGAACCGGGTGATGGACGTGCCGACGAAGACGGCTTCCGCGATGAGGTCGCGCGCCGTCCCGGAGTCGGGGCACTCGGTCTTCCGCAGCCGTAGCCCGACCTCGTCCACGACGATTCCGTCGGTGCTGGTGCCGACGGTGTGCTTGCGGGCGTCCAGGGCGAGGCGGGCGCGGGCGTCCTGGCGGACGTGGGCGATCAGCCGCGTGTGGCCGTCGATCTCCTGGTTGCCCGCGAACCGGCGGATGAGTCCGGAGGCGTGCCAGTCGTTGTGCCGGATCGCGAGCGAGACGCCGAACGCGAGCCCGGTGGGGACCCAGCCGGATCGCAGGAGCCGCGCGAAGTCCTGCCCGCCGAGGTGCGAGGTGAAGGGCTGCCGCGGCCGGACGCGGGAGCGCGCCCGCACCGCGGTGCCGATGACGGTGAACTCCGTCGCGTCGAGACCGACTGCGCGTTCCGTCAGCTTGATCGCGACGATCCCGTCGCCGCCCAGTGCGCGGCACTCGGCCACCGCGCGGCTCAGTGCCAGCCTGCGCGCCGCGTGGACGGCCCTCGTCAACGGCACGAGGGAGGGGCTCCACGGCGAGGACGGGCCCGAGGGGCCGCCGGCGGCCTCCCAGGCGCCCGGGCAGCCCCAGGCCCCGGTGTTGCCCAAGTAGAAGACGGCCGTGCCCATCACCTGTCCGACGGGTTCGAACCCGACGCCGGTGACCGCCGCGAACTCCCCCGCCGACAGCGTCGAGTCCCAGGTGGGGTCGGCCTGTTGGTACGTCATCGCCCGAAAGGGTATACGAGATCCAGCCGGTCTTCTCGGGTTGTGCGTGGTCGGATGCGTGGCTTGCCGAGCGGGTTCTCCGGGTGGTGCGCCGCCGCATGCGTGGGTGGCCGAGTCGGTGCTTCTAGGCGGTGTGCAGCCAGATGCGCAACGGGCCGAGCGGGGCGAATCCCGCCCGTACGGCGGTGTCTAGGTCCTCGCCGTGCTCGTAGCCCACGACCGGGAGGTCAGGCCAGTGCCGGGCGGCCGCGTCGAGGGCCGCCGCCCAGGCGGCGTCGGCGTCCGCGTCGTCGTGGGCGAACACGTTGGAGACGCCGACGACGCCGCCGCCGGCGCTGACGACGGCCCCGGCGGCGATCCCGGCACCGTCACGGCCCGCGAGGAAGACGATGCCCGGTTGCAGCAGGCCTTCGTGGAACAGGTCCGTGCTTTCCTCGCCGTCCCAGGCGGTCTCCCAGGCCACCAGCTCCCCGGGCGCCTCCAGCTCGTCCCACTCCAGCCGGCCGCCCACCGGTGCGGCGGGCCCCGCCGGGCGGTGGATCCACTGCGCCTCGAACAGCACCTCGAAGCCGCCCGGGGCCAGGTCGAGCGCGGCGAAACTGTCCTTCACCGAGCAGCCGGGCGTGGCGGTGTCGATCCCGGCGAGCACCTCGGCGGCCGTGGCGTCCGGGGCGAGCGTCACGGCGTCGGGGTAGAGGGGCGGGGTGCGGCGGGGGCTGGACCAGAGCGAGTCGCGGAAGTGTCCGCTGCGGGAAACGGCGGCGCACCACTCGGCGTTGTTGCGCGCGGCGGCGGTGCGGAGCTGCTCGGGTGCGGGGGTGCTGGTGATGATCACACCGGGATGCTGCCACAGTGCCTAACCTGGGGCGATGTCCTACTCCGTTGAGTACGTCCGTACGGGCGCCCGGGTCGGCCTGCGCCCCTTCCGGACCGCCGACGGGCCCGAGTTCACCGCCCGGGTGCGCGAGAGCCGCGAGCTGCACCGGCCCTGGCTGTCCCCGCCCGCGACCCTTGAGGAGTACGAGCCCTACGCGGCCCAGCGGGCCGGGAGCGGCTTCCTGGTCTGCGAGCTGGACACCGGGACCATCGCCGGGTTCGTCAACGTCAACAACATCGTCCGCGGCGCCTTCCAGTGCGGGGCGCTGGGCTACGGGGCGTTCGCGCACGCCGCCGGGCGGGGGCTGTTTGGGGAGGGCTTCGACCTGCTCCTGGCGCACGCCTTCGCGGAGCCGTCGGGTCCAGTGCCGGGCCTGGGCCTGCACCGCCTGGAGGCGAACATCCAGCCGGGCAACACCGCGTCGATCGGCCTGGTCCGCGGCCGGGGCTTCCGCCTGGAGGGGCTCTCGCCGGAGTTCCTCTACGTGGACGGGGCGTGGCGCGACCACGAGCGGTGGGCGGTGACGCGGCGGGATGGTTGATGGGGTGGGGTGGGGTGGGGGCCGGGGCGCGGCTACCCGCGCGAGAAGGTGACCAGAGCCCCCTGCGGAGCCCCCGGGCGCGGCTGATCGCTACGCGCTCCTCATCGGTTGCCGTCCGGCGGCCGTCCGGGGCTGGTGCCCGCGCCCACCTGTCCCGGCCCCGCAGGGCGGAAATCCCGGCGCGGACGGCGGGGCGTGGCGCAGGATGGCGGTATGCGAAGCCTCGTACTCCTCGACGCCCCCTCCAACCTCGGTCTGCGCCCGCCCACCCCCGGAACCGTGCCCGGGGTGTACAAGCTCGCCGGAGCGCTGCGCGAGCAAGGGCTGCTGCATCGGCTCGGTGCCCGGGAGGGCGGGGTGGTCGTTCCGCCCCGCTACGACCGGGGCGAGTGGAAGGAGGGCGACGGCGTCTTCCACGCCGATGCCATCGCCGCG
This sequence comes from Streptomyces sp. NPDC043896, assembly GCF_056435605.1. NCBI lineage: Bacteria > Bacillati > Actinomycetota > Actinomycetes > Kitasatosporales > Streptomycetaceae > Streptomyces > Streptomyces sp. NPDC043896. The sequence goes on along the minus strand of NZ_JBWKEE010000012.1, from coordinate 20,201 downwards.
TACACCGTGGCCCTCGCCGACCGGATCGAAGGGCACCTGCGGGCCGGGGAGTTCCCCGTGGTCCTCGGCGGTGACTGCTCCATCCAGCTCGGTGCCGCACTCGCCATGCGCCGCCTCGGCCGCTACGGCCTGGCCGCCATCGACGGCTCCGCCGACTTCCGGCACCCCGGCAACGAGGCCGTCAACGGGCCCGTCGGGGCGGCCGGGGGCGAGGAGCTCGCGCTGTCCACCGGGCGGGGGCAGAGCTCCCTCACCGACCTGGAGGGGCTCCGCCCCTACCTGCGGGAGGAGGACGTACGGCTCTTCGGGCTGCGCGACGGTGACGAGGACCTGCCGGAGCTGCGCGCGGCCGGCGTCGCCGCCCACACCGTCGGGGAGATCCGCGAGCGCGGCGCCGGCGCGGTGGCGCGGGCGGCGCTGGACGGACTGCACCCGCCTGAGACGGCCGGTTTCTGGATCCACCTCGACGCCGACGTGCTGGACCCGTCCGTGATGCCGGCCGTGGACAGCCCGGACCCGGGCGGGCTGCTCCCGGACGAACTCGCCGGACTGCTGGGCGAACTGGCCCGGTCGCCGCGCTGTGTCGGCCTCAACGTCACGATCTACGATCCGGACCTGGATCCGGACGCGCGTGCGGGCGCTCTCCTTGCCGACCTGGTCGTGGGGGCCTTTGCGTAATCCTGACCGGTGGTGATGTGCGGAACCCCTGTGCACAGGGCCCACCCGCGTGTTCCATTCCCCCATGGCCACCACCGTGCGACGTGCCCAGCTGACCCTCCCCGCCGCCTCCTTGGGACCCGACAACCCGCTTCCCGCCCTGCGCGCCCCGGACGGCGTGCACGAGCTGGACGAACGCTCGCGCCGGGGACTGCCGCCCGACATGGCGCGGCAGATCGGCTACGAGCCGCTGCGCTCCCTGCTGCCGGTCCGGATCCGCGACGGGTACGGACGGCGGCGCGCGGAGCGGGAGTTCGAGGCGGTCGTCATCGAGAACGGGCGGCTGCGCGTCACCGTGCTGCCCGGACTCGGCGGGCGGGTCCACTCCCTCGTGCACCTGCCGACGGGGCGTGAACTCCTGTACAGCAACCCGGTGTTCCAGCCCGCCCACTTCGCGCTCAACGGGGCCTGGTTCTCCGGCGGCATCGAGTGGAACATCGGCGCCACCGGGCACACCGCGCTGTCCTGCGCCCCGCTGCACGCCGCGCTGGTACCGGCGCCGGACGGGGGAGTGATGGTGCGGCTGTGGGAATGGGAACGGCTGCGCGACCTGCCGTTCCAGGTGGACCTGTGGCTGCCCGCGGACTCGGACTTCCTGTACGCCGGTGTGCGCGTGCGCAATCCGCACGAGCGGCCCGCCCCCGTGTACTGGTGGTCCAACACCGCGGTCCCCGAGGGCGACGGGACGCGTGTGCTGGCGCCCGCCGAGGAGGCCTGGCACTTCGGGTACGAGCGGGCGCTGCGGCGGATCCCCGTGCCGGAGTGGGAGGGCGCGGACCGGACGTACCTGCCGGGCAGTACGTACCCCGCCGACTTCTTCTACGAGGTCGAGGACGGGGCGGCCGAGCGGCCCTGGATCGCCGCGCTGGACTCCGAGGGGCGCGGTCTGGTGCAGGCCTCCACCGGGCTGCTGCGCGGGCGCAAGCTGTTCGTGTGGGGGGCGGGCCCGGGCGGCCGGCGGTGGCAGGAGTGGCTGACGGAGCCCGGTACGGGCGGCTACGCCGAGATCCAGGCCGGGCTGGCCCGGACCCAGCTGGAGCACGTACGGCTGGACGCCGGAGCGGAGTTCAGCTGGCTGGAGGCGTACGGGCCGCTGTCGGCGGAGCCCGGCGCGGTGCACGGAGCCGACTGGGCGGCCGCGCGCGGTGCCGCCTCCGCGGCGCTCGACGCGGTGCTGCCGGCCGGGGCGCTGGACGCGGCGTACAAGGCGTGGCGCGGGCAGGCCGACGCCGAACCGGGGGAGCGGCTGGCGGAGGGCTCCGGCTGGGGCGCGCTGGAGGTGCTGTGCGGGGGCTTCGAGCTGCCCGGGACCCCCTTCCCGGAGTCCACGCTGGACGACGCCCAGGAACCCTGGCTCCGGCTGTGGCGCACCGGGGTCCTCCCGGCCCCGCTCCAGGACGCCCCGCCCGGGCCCGGACTGGTCGCCGCGCACTGGCGGGACATGCTGGAGACCGCCCCGGCGGACCCGCTGACCGAGTACCACCTGGGGGTGGCCCAGTGGCACGCGGGGGACGTGGCCCAGGCCGTGCGCAGCTGGGAGCGCGGGCTGGCGCAGGCCCCCTCCCGCTGGCCGCTGCTGCGCTGCCTGGCGGCGGCCGACGCCCTGGCCGGGAACCCGGAGCGGGCCGCGGACCGCTACGCGGCGGCCTTCGAGGGCCTGGCGGCGGAGAGCCGCCCCGGCGAGCCCTGGGCGGCCGCCGAGGCCGCGCTGGGCCGGGAGGCGATGACCGCGCTGCTCGCCGCGGGACGGCCGGCGGCGGCGCGGGCCGTCTGGGACCGGCTGCGCCCGCCGCTGCGCGAGCAGGGCCGCTTCCGGCTGCTCGCCGCCCGGCTGCTGGCGGCCGAGGGGCACGTGGCCGCGGCCCGGCGGGTCTTCGAGGACGGCTTCGAGATCGCCGACCTGCTGGAGGGCGAGGAGACCCTGTCCGAGGTGTGGGCGACCCTGACGGACCGCCCGCTGCCCCCGAGGTACGACTTCCGGATGCGCCCGCCGGCCTAGGGCCCGTCGTCACACTTCCGTCTGCCCCGCGGGCGACGACGGCAGTATGACGACAGGCCCTGGGCCGGTCACGCGGAGGTCAGGCGCGGCACAGCAGTTCGCCGTTCAGGACGGAGAACCACGCGTCGGGGGCCGCGCCCCAGGAGTGCCAGGCCTCGGCGACGGCGGCCAGGTCCTCCGGGGTGGCCTGGCCGCCCTCCGTCGCGACGGAGGCGTAGGAGGAGGCGGTGGTGCGGTCCGCCCACAGGGACGACCACCAGGAGACCTCGTCCCGCGTCGCGTAGCACCAGGCGGTCGCCGACGCGGCCACCTCGGTGAAGCCGGCCGCCCGGGCCCAGGACAGCAGCCTGCGCCCGGCGTCCGGTTCGCCGCCGTTGGCCCGGGCGACCCGCCGGTACAGGCTCTGCCACTCCTCCAGGCCGGGGGTCTGCGGGTACCAGGTCATCGCCGCGTAGTCGGCGTCCCGTACGGCGACGATCCCGCCCGGCCGGCACACCCGGCGCATCTCCCGCAGGGCCCGCACCGGGTCGCCGACGTGCTGCAGCACCTGGTGGGCGTGGACCACGTCGAAGGAGTCGTCGGGGAACTCCAGCGCGTGGACGTCCGCCGTGGCGAAGTCGACCGCCCCGGACAGCCCGCGCTCCGCCGCGTGCGCGGCCGCCTGCTCCAGTACGTCCGCGGCCGCGTCGACGGCGGTGACGTGCCCGCCGGGGGAGACCAGGTCCGCCAGGTCCGCCGTGATGGTGCCCGGCCCGCAGCCCACGTCCAGCACCCGCATGCCGGGGCGCAGTTCGCCGGTCAGGTACGCGGCCGAGTTGGCGGCGGTGCGCCAGCGGTGCGAGCGCAGGACGGACTCGTGGTGGCCGTGGGTGTAGACGGCCGTCTCGTGGGTGTCGTGGGCGGCGTTCATGGCGGACTCCTCGTCGTCGAAGGTCGTCGAAGGCGTGGTGATCACGGTAGGCGATCCGACCGCCATACGAGACGGGTGTATTGACATGTGGACAGTCTCCTTGCGGGGACCGGGCATCGGCCGGGTCGGTGGCGGGGCCGTGCCGGGGCGAGGACAGTGGGCCCCAGGGGGCGGCGCACCTCGGGGCGAAGGACGGTGAGACCCATGCCGGAGACGCTGCTGGAATGGCACGCCGCGGCACTGCGGCTCTTCGGTGAGCGCGTGCGGGCCGTCGACGCCTCCCAGTGGGGCGCCGCCACCCCCTGCACGGAGTGGACCGTGCGGGACCTGGTCAACCACGTCGCCGGCGAGCAGCTCTGGATCCCGCCGCTGGTCACCGAGGGGCGCACGGTGGCGGAGGTCGGCGACGAGCTCTCCGGCGACCTGCTGGGCGAGGACCCGGTGGCGGCCTGGGACAGGGCCGCGGCCGCCGGACACGCGGCCTTCGCCGCGCCCGGCGCGCTGGAGCGGACGGTCACGCTCTCGTACGGGCCCACGCGCGGGTCGGCGTACTGCTCGGAGCTGACGGCGGACTGCGTCGTGCACACCTGGGACCTCTCGCGGGCCATCGGGGCGGACGACCGGCTGCCCGCCGGCCTCGTCGAGTTCTCGATCAAGGAGGTCATGCCGTACGCCGACGGGCTCGCCGCGAGCGGGATGTACGCGGAGCCGCTGGAGGTGCCCGCCGGGGCCGACGCGCAGACCAGGCTGCTGGCGCTCCTCGGCAGGAAGGGCTGAGCGGAGTGCCCGGCCGGGCCGTGAAAGCGCGACCGGGCCGTAACGGTTGACGGGCGTATCGCCGTAAATGATCGTATAAAGGGCAGGTCGATCGGTGGCGGCGGCGGGAGGCGGGCACGTGTCGGGGATGGCCGAAGGCATGACGGAACGACTGGCCGGGGCCTGGCACCGGCCGGCACCCGAGGGGCGCGGTCCCGTCCGGTACGGCCCCCCCGCCCCCGAGCCCGGCCTGCCCGTCCTGCCCGAGCTGACCTCCGTGTTCGCCGGTGCCGCCGACCGGGCCGCCCCCGAGCCCCCGGGCGGCGGGGAGCCCGTACGCGAGGCCGCCTGCCGCCACTGGGCCCGGCGGGGCCTCGCCACCGCCCCCGAGAACGTGGCCGCCGGACCCGGCGCGCCCGCCCTGCTGCTCGCCCTGCTCGGCGCGTACGGCGGCGACGTGATGCTGCCCCGGCCCTGTCCCGCCTGGTGGACCCCGCAGGTCCGGCTGCTGGGACGGCGGGCCTACCACGTGCCCACCCCGGCGGAGTGCGGCGGCGTACCCGATCCGTACGCCCTGCTGGAGACCGTACGGCGGGTACGCGCCGAGGGCGGCGACCCGCGCGTGCTGCTCCTGTCGGTGGCCGACGACCCGACCGCCACCGTGCCGCCGCCCGAGCTGGTCCGCGAGGCGTGCGAGGCGGCGGAGGCCGCCGGGCTGTTCGTGGTCAGCGACGAGAGCTGGCGCGACACCGTGCACCGGCCGCACGACACCCTGGTGCTGAGCCCCGCCGAGATGCTCCCCGACCGGGCCGCCGTCCTCGTCGACCTCGCCGGGGCGCTGCTGCCGGGCGGCTGGCCCGCCGCTGTGGTCCGCTTCCCCGGCACCCCGAGCGGCACCTGGCTGCGCGCCCGCACCCTCGACGTCCTCACCGCCACCGGCGCACTCGTCGCCGGCCCCGTCGCGGTGGCCGCCGCGCACGCCCTCGACGAACCCGACGCCGTCGCGGGACGCGCCTACGCGGCCGCCGCCCTGCACGGCACGGTGGCCACCGCCGCGCACCGCGAGCTGCTGGCCGCCGGAGCCCTCGCCCGGCCCCCGCAGGCCGGGCGGCACCTGTACGCGGACCTCACCCCGCTGCGCACCGGCCTCGCCCGGCACGGCGTCGGCGACGCGATGGAACTGGAGGACTGGCTCGGCGCCCGGCTGGGCGTGCCGACACCCGGCGGACAGCGCTTCGCCGACGAACTGGGCGCGCTGCGCGTACGGCTGTCGACGGGACCCCTGCTGGGCGCCACCCCGCAGGAGCGGCTCGCCGCACTGGGCTCCCGGGATCCGCTGACACTGCCGCAGGTCCGGGGCGCGCTCGACCGGCTCGGGTCGGTGCTCGCAGGGCTGGCCGACTGACGTGCGGCCCGGACCGGCCCGCCGCCGCCGAACGGAGACTTCTCGATGAGGGACCAGCCGGACGCCCCCGTGACGGCCGCCCCGCCGGCCGCCGCCCCGGCGGCCACGCCGACGACCGCCGGTCCCCGCCGCGCCCCGGGGCAGCCGCCGGCCGCCCCGCCCGGGCCCGCGTCCGCCCCCGGCGCACCGCGCCCGCTCGGTGAACACCGGCTCTGGCCGCGCTCCTTCGCGGACCGGCTGACCACCCCCCTGCCCGGGCTGCGCGCCTTCGCCCGGCTGGCCCGCGAGGGCGCCTTCCGGCCCGGCCCGGAGGGGCTGAGCGGGATCCCCGACCTGCCGTACGACCCCGCGCCGCTGCCGGCCGCACCCCCGGGGACGGTGTCCGCCACCTGGGCGGGGCACGCCAGCTGGGTGCTGCGGACCGGCGGGCTGACGGTCCTCACCGACCCGGTCTGGTCCCGCCGGATCCTCGGCACCCCGGCCCGGGTGACCCCCGTCGGGGTGCCGTGGGAGGAACTGCCGCCCGTCGACGCCGTGGTGATCAGCCACAACCACTACGACCACCTCGACGCCCCGACCCTGCGGCGGCTGCCGCGCGACACCGCGCTCTTCGTCCCGGCCGGGCTCGCCCGCTGGTGCCGCCGCCGGGGCTTCACCCGGGTGACGGAGCTCGACTGGTGGGAATCGGCCGAACTGGGCGGCGTACGCTTCGAGTTCGTCCCGGCGCACCACTGGTCCAAGCGCTCCCTGCTGGACACCTGTCGCACCCTGTGGGGCGGCTGGGTGCTCACCGACCCGGCGCACGGCCGCACGGTGTACTTCGCGGGCGACACCGGCTACGGCCACTGGTTCGGCGAGATCGGCCGCCGCCACCCCGGCATCGACCTCGCCCTCCTGCCGATCGGTGCCTACGCCCCGCGCTGGTGGCTGCGCGACGTGCACGCCGACCCGGAGGAGGCGGTGCGGGCCTGCCTGGACCTCGGGGCCCGCAGGATGGCCCCCATGCACTGGGCCACCTTCGTCCTGTCGGCGGAGCCCGTCATGGAGCCCCTGCGCCGCGCCCGCGCCGCCTGGGCCCGTGCCGGACTGCCCCGCGAGGACCTCTGGGACCTGCCGATCGGCGCCTCCCGCACCCTCGGCCCGTAGGAGGCGTGGGCCCGGACGGCCGGACGGCTCCCTCGCACGGGACGGGGTTCAGCGGGCGGCGGGCCGGTGGACGAAACCGCTCAGCGGGGCCAGCACCTTCCAGCCGAGCGTCTCGTACAGGGCCCGGCCCTGGACGGTCGCGCCCAGCAGGCCGGTGACCGCGCCGTTCTCGACGGCCGCGCCGGTGAGCGCGCCCATCACGACCGTCCCGAGGCCGCGGCGCCGGTGGGCCTCCTCGGTGCCGATCTGGTCGAAGACGCAGGCGCCGCCCGCCAGACCGGCCCGGCCCTCCGCGGCGAGCCGGCCGTCGGCGGCCAGGACGCGGACGCTCGTGACGTCGTCGGCGGTCTCGGTGGTGACCGTGTACCCGTTGGGCGCGCGCACGAGGGACGGCCGCAGGTCGACGGCCATCAGCGCACAGGGCTCGACCGCCTCCCACGCGGGCGTGAACCACGGCTCCATGACGGCCGGAGCCAGGAAGGCCTTGACGCAGACGGCCGGCTCGGTGACCGTGCCGACGAGCCCGCGGGCCGTGTCCTCACCGGCGTCGAGCAGGACGTACCGGACCGCCTCCTTCGGCGCCCCGACCCGGACGCTCAGCCCCCACGGCTCGTCGACCGGCTTCGGCGTCCGCCGCGAGACGGCCCAGCCGTCGACCCACGAGCGTGCGAGGTCCCACATCCGACCACCCCTCCGAGTAATGACCACGACTCGGATGGGGATGTTACGGGGCCCCGTCGGGGACCGGCGAGCGATTTATCCGTTCCCCCGCGCGGCGGACTTCGGCTTCGCGACCACGTGCATGCGCTCGCCCTGCTTCCCGAAGAGGCTGAGGATCTCCACGGGCCGCCCGTCGGCACTGCCGAACCAGTGGGGGGTCCGGGTGTCCCACTCGGCTGCCTCCCCGGGCCCGAGCACGAGGTCGTGCCCGGCGAGGACGAGCCGCAGCCGGCCGTCCAGCACGTACAGCCACTCGTAGCCCTCGTGCGTGCGCAGGTCGGGCTCGGCGCCCCGGTCCGGGATCACCATCTTGTACGCCTGGAGCGGCCCCAGCCCCTGCGTCAGCGCCACGGACGTCCCGCCGTGCCGCATCGCCCGGGGCGTCATCCGCACCCGCGGATCGCCCACCGGAGGCGCCCCGACCAGCTCGTCCAGGGCCACCCGGTGGGCGCGGGCGAGCGGGAGCAGCAGCTCCAGGCTCGGCCGCCGCTGCCCCGACTCCAGCCGGGACAGGGTGCTCTTGGAGATCCCCGTCTCCTCCGACAGCGCGGCCAGGGTCAGACCGCGCCGGTCCCGCAGCCGCCTGAGCCGGGGGCCGACCTCGTCGAGGACGGCGCGGTGGGCCGACGCCGCGTCCGCGCGGGCACCGCCGTCGGCATCGGCATCGTCACGGGCTCCGGCACGGTCGTCCATGCGGGCATTCCACACCGGCGTCCCGGAAACGGCAACAGGGGTTGCCCCCGCGGCCCCCGGAGCGCGGTCCTCGCCCCAGGAGCCGCCGCCCCGGTCTCAGCCGACCTGATCCGGCAGGAAGCGGGACGCCTTCAGCGCCAGCTGCTCCGCGAAATAGGCCGCCGCGTCCGGGCGCATCCGGGCCAGCGCCACCATGCCGGTGATGATCACGTCGCACACCTCGTCGTGGACGTCGTCCCAGCTGTGCGACTGCCCCTTGCGCGGGTTGCTCCCCGTGGCGCCGATCACCGCCTGCGCGGCCTCGCCGAACTCCTCGCCGATCTTCAGCACCTGGAGGACGTGGCTCTGCGGAGGACGCACCCCGCGCTCGGCGGCGGACGCTTCGAAATGGGCGGCGAGGGCGCGGACCGTGTCCCAGGAGGCGGAGTTCACGGCCGGACCCTGCCCGGCCGGACCCGCCGCCACACCCCCGGCGCCACGCTGATCAGCAGCGTCAGCCCCACCGCCAGCACCACGCCCTTCCACGGCTCGGAGAACAGCGAGCCGCCCAGGATCCCGATCAGCCCGTACGCCGCCGCCCAGGCCAGGCACGCGGGCGCGTCCCCCCGTGCGAACCGCCGCAGCGGCAGCCCGCCCAGCAGACACGCCAGCATCACCGGGATCCGGCCCGCCGGGACCAGCCGCGACAGCACCAGCACCAGCACCCCGTGCTCGTCCAGCTTCAGCCGCGCCCGCTCCAGCCGCTCCGGGTCGGCCCGCCCCCGCAACGACTCCAGCCAGCGCGAGCCGCCCCGCGAACGCACCCCGCGCGACCCCAGCCAGTACAGCGTGACGTCCCCCGCGAAGGCCGCCAGGGCCGCCACCGCGAACACCAGCAGCACCCCGAAGGGCAGCGACTGCTGATGGAACGCCACCACCGCCGCCGAACTCACCAGCGCCCCCGTCGGGATCACCGGCACCAGCGCCCCCAGCGCCACCAGCACGAACAGCGCCGGGTAGCCCACCGCCTGCTGCGTGGTCTCCGGCGGCACCCGCCCCACCACGTCCGCCGCCAGCCGCCACGGCGTCACGGCAGCCGCACCCGCTCCCCGTGCGCGGGGACCCGTACCGCCACCTTCGGCGCGAGGAGCCCCGCCAGCCGCGCGAACTCCCCGCCCGGCGCGTGGAACTCGTGCGGCCGCACCGCGTCCATGCCGATCGGCCAGTACGTCCCGTAGTGCACCGGCACCGCCGCCGCCGGCGCCAGCTCCGCCGCCGCCCGCGCCGCCCGCCCCGCGTCCAGGTGCCCCGGCCCCAGGTACGGCCCCCAGCCCCCGACCGGAAGCAGCGCCACGTCCACCGGACCGACCTCCTCGGCCATCGAGTCGAACAGCCCGGTGTCCCCGGCGAAGTACGTCCGCGCCGAGCCCTGGACCACGTACCCCAGCGCCGGCGCCCGCTGCGGCCCGTACGGCAGCCGCCGCCCGTCGTGCCGCGCGCTCACCGCCCGCACCCGCACCCCCTCCCGTACGCCGACCTCCTCGCCCGGGACCACCTCCGACACCACCAGCCCCCGCGCCCCCGCCAGCCGCGCCAGCCCCGGCACCGCCCGGCGCGCCCCGCGCGGCACCACCAGCCGGGTCCCGGGCGCCAGCAGCGCCAGTGAGGGCAGGTGCAGATGGTCGGCGTGCAGGTGCGAGACCAGCACCACGTCCGCCTCCGCCGCCTCCGGCGGGGGCACCGCCCCGCGCCGCCGCCGCAGGTGCGCCAGCCGCCGGGCGAACAGCGGATCGGTCAGCACCCGCACCCCCGAGTCCCGTACCGCACACGTGGCATGACCCCACCAGGTGATCTCCACCGGCACCCCGCGCACCGCCTTCCCTCGACCCTCCGAGCCTAGGGCCTGCCGTCAAACTCCCGTCCGCCCCGCGACGCCCGGCACGCCGAGAGCACGCACCGGACGCCGCGGGGCCGCCCTGCGGGCGACGACGGCAGTCCGACCACGGGCCCCAGGGGTCTCCCTGCCCGCCCGCGCGGCAGCGGAACCCGGCGCACCCCTCCTCCCCGGGCCCGGATCGGAGTAGGGTCGGGCGCCATGGATGCGCTGCGCGTGGCCGCGATCGCCAGCCTGGCCCCGCTCGAGGAACTCGACGCCGACCCCTTCGCCGTGGACACCCGCAGCCAGCACGCCATGTGCGCGCGCTGGGCCGCCGAGCAGGGGTACGTCGTCACCCGCCAGCTGCTCTTCTACGGGCTGCGGACCGACCACTGCGGGCTCTGGCGGGACGTGGACGCCGGACAGGTCGACCTGTTCGTCGCCCCCAACCGCCGGGTCCTCGCCCGCGCGCTGCGCTCCGTCGAGGAGTTCACCGCCGAGTGCGCGCGGCGCGGCGTACGGCTGGAGACCGCCGGTCTCGACGAACCGGTGTACACCTCCGCCATGAAGGCCGAGGTGCACCGCAGGCTGTCCATGCCGACCGCCGGCTACGACGGCACCTGACGCGACGGCACCCGCCGGCCGCCCGGCCGCCCCGCCCCGTACTCCCGTGCGCCACCCGTGTCGACCGGCCGCCCCCGCCGCCCTGTGCGACGCTGGCAGAGGGGACCGCGGGCCGGGCGCGGACCGGGGAGCGAGGCGGGTGCGGCGTGTGGCGGGAGCGGTGGCGCTGGCGGTCCGCGGGCGGGGCACTGCTGCGGGTGGTCCTCGTCTGGGCGGCGTCGACCCTGACGATGCTCGTCCTGGCCGGGATCCTGCCGGACTTCCGGCTCCAGTCCGCGGACGGAGCCAGCATCACCCGGACCGGTCTGACCGCCGCCTGGGGCGCCGGGGCCTTCGGCCTCCTCAGCGCGCTGGTGTGGCCGCTCCTCGTCCGGGCCCTGCTCCTGGTGCCGGCCCTCGTGCTCGGGCTGCTCGTCTTCTTCCTCAACGGCTCGCTGCTGCTGATGGCCCTCAGCCTGATCCCCGCCGGGCGGGGTGCGGCGGCCGCGCCCGAGACGGCCGTGGTCGTCGCCGCCGTCATGTCGGCCGTGGCCTCGGCCACCTCCACCGCCCTCGCGGTGCGCGACGACGAGGCGTACCGGCGCCGGCTGTACCGGCTCGCCGACCGGCGCCGCCGCCGCTTCGGGGCGCCCCCGGGCGGCGGCCCCGGGCTGGTGTTCCTCCAGCTCGACGGGGTCGGGTACGAGGCGCTGCGCCGGGCGGCCGCCGACGGGCTGATGCCCACGGTGGCCGACTGGCTGGAGCGCACCCACCGGGTCGTGCCCTGGCACACGGACTGGTCCAGCCAGACCGGAGCCAGCCAGCTCGGCATCCTGCACGGCTCGACCTTCGACGTCCCCGCCTTCCGCTGGTACGAGAAGGACACCGGCGAGGTGATGGTCTGCAACCGGCCCACGAGCGCCGCCGAACTCCAGCGCCGGGCCGTCGAGCGGACCCGGGACGGCGGGCTGCTCACCCTGGACGGCGCCAGCCGGGGCAACCTGTTCAGCGGGGGCGCCGACCAGCTGGCGCTGGTGCTGTCCGTCGCGGCCCGGCGGGGCCGCGCCAACCGCTCCCGCGCGGGCTACTTCGCGTACTTCTCCGACCCGGCGAACGCGGTGCGCACGGCGCTGTCCTTCGTCGCCGAGGTGGGACGGGAGATCGGCCAGTCGCTGCGCTCACGGGCCCGGGGAGAACGTCCCCGGGTGGCGCGCGGCGGGCTGTACCCGCTGATCCGCGCCTTCGCGACGGTGGTCGAACGGGACGTGGTGGTCGCGGCGGTGATCGGGGACGTGCTCGCGGGGCGCGCCGCCGTCTACGCGGACCTGGTGGCCTACGACGAGGTCGCGCACCACTCGGGACCGCACGGCCGGGACACCGACCGGGTACTGGCCCGCCTCGACCGGAGCCTCGCGCTGATCGCCCGGGTCGTCGAGCACGCCCCCCGGGAGTACCGCGTGGTGCTGCTGTCGGACCACGGCCAGAGCCCCGGGGAGACCTTCCTCGGCCGGTACGGCCTCAGTCTCAGGGACCTGGTCCGGGCGGGCTGCGGACTGCCCGTCTCCCGCCGGGCCGGCCGTACGCGCAGCGGCGCCGAGGCCCGCGCGGCGGTGCTGGCCGCGCTGCACCGGCCCGTGGAGGAGGAGGCGGAGGAGGTCCGTCCGGGAACGGGCCGGGGCCCGGTGGTGCTGGCTTCGGGGAACCTCGGGCTGATCTCCTTCCCGGACCTGCCGGGGCGGGCCTCCCGGGCGCGGATCGAGCGGGCGCACCCGGCCCTGCTGCCCACCCTGGCCAACCACCCCGGGGTGGGCTTCCTGCTGGTGGACGGGGAGGTGCTGGGACGGAACGGGGCGGTGGCGCGGCTGGACGTACCGGGGGAGGCGGAGGAGCTGCTGGCCGCCTTCGGGCCGTGCGCGGCGCGGGCCGTGCGCCGGACGGACTCCTTCCCGCACGTGGCCGACATCATGGTCAACTCGGCGTACGACCCGGAGACCGGAGCCGTGCACGCCTTCGAGGAGCAGATCGGCTCGCACGGCGGGCTGGGCGGGGAGCAGGCCCACCCGTTCCTGATGTGGCCGACGGGGCTGTCGGAGCCGGACCGGGAGCTGGTGGGCGCCGAAGCGGTGCACGCGGTGCTGCGCCGCTGGCTCCGCGAGGCGGACGGCCCGCAGGTGCCGGTCCCGCCGGGCTCGCGGGAGGATTCCCGGCCGGGGGGCGCATCGGGTGGAACCCTTCCTTCCGCAGGGGTCCCCGCGCCGGACGAAACCCGGTGATTTGGCGCCCACTTCGCGGTGGTCAACCATGTGTTGACCTGCCCACCATGTGAGACACCCAGAGGCGCACCACCGATGACCAGCACCGCAGCCCCGCCGGCCGAGGCAGCAGCACCCCCGCAGACCCCCCGCCCGGAGGACCGGCACGCGCGCCGCTTCGGCCTCCCGGTCGCCGTCTGCCTCGTCATGGGCAACGTCATCGGCGGCGGGATCTTCCTGCTGCCCGCCTCGGTCGCGCCCTTCGGCACCATCAGCCTCCTGGCCTTCGCCGTCCTGACCCTCGGCGCGATCGCCCTCGCCCTCGTCTTCGGCCGCCTCGCCCAGCGCCACCCGCGGACCGGCGGCCCGTACGTGTACGTGCGCGCCGCGTTCGGCGACTTCGCGGGCTTCCTCGCCGCGTACAGCTACTGGATGACCGCCTGGGTCTCGAACGCCGCCCTGGCCGTGGCCTCCGTCGGCTACCTCGCGGTGCTGTTCCCGGCCGTGGGGGAGCACCGGTGGTCCATGTGCCTGGCCGCCCTGGCCGTGCAGTGGCTGCCCGCCCTCGCCAACCTCGCCGGCACCCGGTACGTGGGCGCCGTCCAGGTGGTCGCGACCGTCCTGAAGCTGGTCCCGCTGCTGCTGGTGGCCGTCGGCGGCCTGTTCTTCTTCGACCCGGCGAACCTCGGCCCCTTCCAGGCCACCGACCAGAGCCCGGTCGGCGCGGTCTCCGCCTCCGCCGCGATCCTGCTCTTCAGCTACATCGGCGTCGAGTCCGCCGCCGTCAGCGCGGGCGAGGTCCGCGACCCGGCCCGCAACGTCGGCCGCGCCACCGTCCTCGGCACCGTCGGCGCCGCCATCGTGTACCTGCTCGGCACCCTGTCCGTCTTCGGCCTGGTCGCCCACGACAAGCTGGTGGCCTCCCAGGCCCCCTTCACCGACGCCGTCGACGCGATGTTCGGCGGCGGCTGGGGCGGCACGCTGGTCGCCTGCGCCGCCGTCGTCTCGATGCTCGGCGCCCTCAACGGCTGGACCCTGCTCAGCGCGCAGACCCCGTACGCGGCCGCCAAGGACGGGCTCTTCCCGAAGGTCTTCGAGAAGAAGCAGCGCGGGGTCCCGGTCGTCGGCGTCCTCGTCACCGCCGCCCTGGCCTCCGCGCTGACCGTCTACAACTACACGGCGGGCTCCGAGGGCGTCTTCGAGATCCTGGTCCTGGTCACCACCTTCACCGCGACCGTCCCCTACCTGCTCTCCACCGCCGCGCAGCTGTACTTCCTGGCGTCCGGCCAGTCGGAGCGGGTCCGGCGCGGCCGGCTGGTCCGCGACGCCGCCCTGGCCGGTGTGGCCTTCGCCTTCTCGATGTGGCTGGTCGCCGGATCCGGCTACGCGGCCGTCTACCAGGGCGTGCTGTTCCTCTTCGCCGGCGTCCTCGTGTACGCGCTGATGGCCGCCCGCCGGAGCCGCGCGGCCGGTGCGGCCGCGGAGTAATTTGGAGGGAAAGACCCGCCAGGGGGGTCCAAGGGGTCGCCATGTCCGCGATCAGCAAGACCATCGACATCGACCGCAGGCCCGAGGACGTCTTCGCCTACGTGACGGACCCCACGCACCTGCCCGAGTGGCAGGACAGCGCGGTCTCCGCCGTCCCCATGGGCGATCTGCCCGTGCACGTCGGATCCAGGGTCGCGATCACCCGGCGGTACGGCAAGCGGAGGATCCCCACCACCGTGGAGTTCACCGAGCTCGACCCGCCGCGGAGCTGGCACATCCACGGCGTCGACGGGCCGGTCCGGCCGGACGTGCGCGGCCGGATCGAGCCCCTCGACGGCGGGACCCGCTCCCGCGTCACCCTGTCCGTCGACTTCGAGGGCCACGGCCTCGGCCGCGGCCTGGTCCCCCTCGTGGTGAAGCCCAGGGTCCGCAAGGAGATGCCCCGCAGCGAGGAGAAGCTCAAGCACCTCCTCGAACACTGACACCCGGAGACCCGGAGACCCGGAGAACGGCAGCCGGAGACCCGGAGACCCGGAGAACGCCGGACCCGGAGAACGCGGAGGCCCGCGCCGTACGCACGGCGCGGGCCTCCGGTCTGTCCGGTGCCTGGAGCGGCTCAGTCCAGGTAGTCGCGCAGGACCTGCGAACGCGACGGGTGGCGCAGCTTCGACATGGTCTTGGACTCGATCTGGCGGATGCGCTCACGGGTGACCCCGTACACGCGGCCGATCTCGTCCAGGGTCTTCGGCTGCCCGTCGTTGAGGCCGTAGCGCATGGAGACCACGCCCGCCTCACGCTCGGAGAGCGTGCCCAGGATCGACTGCAGCTGCTCCTGGAGGAAGGTGAAGGACACGGCGTCGGCCGGCACGACCGCCTCGGAGTCCTCGATGAGGTCACCGAACTCGCTGTCGCCCTCCTCACCCAGCGGGGTGTGCAGGGAGATCGGCTCACGGCCGTACTTCTGGACCTCGATGACCTTCTCGGGGGTCATGTCGAGTTCCTTGCCCAGCTCCTCCGGGGTGGGCTCACGGCCCAGGTCCTGGAGCATCTGGCGCTGCACGCGGGCGAGCTTGTTGATGATCTCGACCATGTGCACGGGGATGCGGATCGTGCGCGACTGGTCGGCCATGGCACGCGTGATCGCCTGCCGGATCCACCAGGTCGCGTACGTGGAGAACTTGAAGCCCTTGGTGTAGTCGAACTTCTCCACCGCGCGGATCAGACCGACGTTGCCCTCCTGGATCAGGTCCAGGAAGAGCATGCCGCGGCCGGTGTAGCGCTTGGCCAGGGAGACCACGAGACGGAGGTTGGCCTCCAGCAGGTGGTTCTTCGCGCGGCGGCCGTCCTCGACGAGGATCTCCAGCTCACGCTTGAACGCGGGCTTGTGGTCCTCCTCCTCTTCGAGCTTGTACTCGGAGAACAGGCCCGCCTCGATGCGCTTGGCGAGCTCGACCTCCTGCTCGGCGTTGAGGAGCGGCACCTTGCCGATCAGCTTCAGGTAGTCCTTGACGGGGTCGGCGGTGGCACCGGCCACCATGACCGTCTGCGCCGGGGCGTCGTCCTCGTCCTCGTCGGACAGCACGAAGCCCTGGCCGCCCGCCTTGGGCGCCTCCTCCTCGGTGTCGTCGGCGAGGTCCTCGACGGCCCAGTCCTCGCCCTCGACGACCGGGTTCTCGGCGTCGTCGGCGTCCTTGGCACCGGCCTTCTTCGAGGCGGCGGTCTTCTTGGTGGCCGTGGCCTTCTTGGCGGCGGTCTTCTTGACCACGCGCTTCTTGGGCTCGGCGACGGCCTCGGCCGACACCTCCTCCGACGCGGCGGCCGACGGAGCGGATATCGCCGCGGCGGCGGCCGGGGCGGCAGCGGAGGCCGAGGCCTTGCGCGCGCCGATGGGGCGCGGCGGGGCGACCGCCTTCTTCGTCACGGTGCGGGCCGGGGCGGCAGCTGCCTTGCGGGGCTTCTTGGCAGCAGCCTTGGTGGCGGGGGCGGCGCTGACGTGGAGGGCGACACCCTCCTCGTCCAGGACCTGGTTCAGGCTGCGCAGGACCCGCTTCCACTGGTCCACCGGGATGCGGCCGGCCTCGAAGGCCTGGCGGACATCGTCACCGTTGATGTGACCCTGCTCGCGGCCGCGCTCGACGAGCGCGACCAGGGCCTCGGATTCGGCGATCTCCGGAGGGAACGTACGGGACGGGCTGAGCGACACAAGGAGCCTCTCGTTGCGAACAGATAAGGAGTGGGCGGGACATCATCGCGCGGACTCGGGAAACAGACCGAAGCGGGTCTGTATTCCGGGGCCGCGCGAGGACACCTGTCGGTTCATCGCCTGCCCGAGTCGATTCGTTACGCGCTGAATTGAGTGACCTGCGCCACGCTGTGGCCGCGCAACCGATCGGGCCGGGATCCGTCGGCCCTTCCGGTCAGTGCTTCTTGCGGGCCTCGATGAGGAAGCGGGCGGTGTGCGCGACGAACGGACCCTCCCGCCCGATCCGTTCGTGGAGCTCGCGCAGCCGGTCCCGGTACTGCGCCACTGTGAAGCCGGGCACCATCCAGATCACCTTCCGCAGGAAGTAGATCACGGCCCCGATGTCGTGGAACTCCGTACGCAGCCGCTCGGACCGCAGGTCCACGACCTCCAGCCCGGCCCGGGCCGCGTCGGCGACCGCGTCGTCGGGGTGGCGGGCGCGCCGGACCTCCTCCGGCTGGGGGCCGAGGAAGTACTCGACGAGCTCGAAGACGCTCGCCGGACCCACCTGCTGCGAGAGGTACGTACCGCCCGGCGCCAGCACGCGGGCGATCTCGTCCCACCAGATGGTCACCGGGTGGCGGCTGGCGACCAGCTCGAAGGCCCCGTCACCGAAGGGCAGCGGGGGCTCGTCGGCGTCCGCCACCACGACCGCGCCCAGCGGGTGCAGCAGCCGCGTCGCCTTGTCGATGTTCGGCGGCCAGGACTCGGTGGCCGCCATCAGCGGGGGCAGCGGACCGGCTCCGGCGAGGACCTCGCCCCCGCCGGTCTGGATGTCCAGGGCCGAGCGGACCGTGGCCAGACGCTCGCCCAGCAGCCGCTGGTAGCCCCAGGAGGGCCGCTGCTCGGTCGCCCGGCCGTCGAGCCAGGAGAAGTCCCACCCGTCCACCGAGACGGTCTCGGCCTCGGCGACGAGATGGTCGAAAGTGCGTGTCATGTCTCGATCGTCCCAGCTCGGGCCCCGGTCATCCACCGGATATGTCGACTACAGTGGGCCCCGGGCCGTGACTGGCGTTCGGGTGGATCACCACCGGGGAGCGGCCCGGCGTACGTCCGTACGGTCCGTACGTCGTCTGCCGCGCGCCTGGGCGAACCGCGATCCGCAGCGACGTTCAGGAGACCCCGTGACGACTGCCCCCACCGCCACCGCCCAGCTCATGGACGGCACGGCCCTCGCCCGCCGCGTCTCGGAGCGCACCGCCGCCCTCGCGGCGAAGATCACCGAGCGCACCGGCACCGCGCCCTGCCTGGCCACCGTCCTCGTCGGCGAGGACCCCGCGTCCGTGACCTACGTCAAGATGAAGCAGAACCGCTGCGCCAAGGCCGGGATCACCTCCCGCCACGTGGAGCTTCCGGCCGCGACCACCACCGAAGAGCTCGTCGCCACCCTCACCGCCCTCTCCGAGGACCCGGAGATCAGCGGCATCCTGCTCCAGCACCCCGTCCCGCACCACATCGACGAGCGCGCCGCCTTCGAGGCCATCGCCCCCGGCAAGGACGTCGACGGCGTGACCATGCACTCCTTCGCCGCCATGGGCTTCGGCCTGCCCGGCTTCGTCTCCTGCACCCCCGGCGGCATCATGCGCCTGCTGGAGGAGTACGACGTGGACCTCACCGGCAAGCACGCCGTCGTCGTCGGCCGCAGCGCCATCCTGGGCAAGCCGGCCGGGATGCTGCTGCTGGAGAAGAACGCCACCGTCACCTACTGCCACTCCCGCACCCGGGACCTGCCCTCGATCGTGCGCCAGGCGGACGTCCTGGTCGCCGCGGTCGGCAAGGCCGAGTTCATCCGGGGCGAGGACATCAAGCCCGGCGCGGTCGTCCTGGACGCCGGATACAACGAGGGCAACGTCGGCGACGTCCACTTCGAGTCCGCCGCCGCCCGCGCCTCCCTGATCACCCCGGTGCCCGGCGGCGTCGGCCCGATGACCATCGCGGTCCTCCTGGAGCAGACCGTCCAGGCCGCCGCGGCCCAGGCCGGACTGGACCTCGCCGAGCTCTGAGGCGATCATCTTGTGGCGCGGCCCCGCGTGACGGCCGCGCCACAAGCTTGGGGGCTCGGATGGACCTTTTCGCACCGCTCGACCTGCCCGGTGGCACCACCCTGCCCAACCGTCTCGCCAAAGCCGCCATGGAGGAGAGCTTCGCCGCCCAGCCCGGCCAGCTCCCGGACGCCCGCATGGAACGGCTGTACGCGCGGTGGGCGCGCGGCGGCGCCGGACTGGTGATCACCGGCAACGTGATGGTCGACCGGCGGGCCCTGACCTCCCCGGGCACCGTCGTCCTCGACGCCCGCTCCCCGCTGGAGCCCTTCCGCCGCTGGGCCAAGGCCGCCACCTCCGGCCAAGCCCGCGTCTGGATGCAGATCAACCACCCCGGCCGCCAGGTCGGCTCCGACATGCCCGGCACCGCCTGGGCCCCCTCCGCCGTCCCGATCAGCCTCGGCAAGCACACCCGGCGCTTCGCCCGGCCCACCGCCATGACCGAGGCCGACATCGAGGCCACCATCGCCCGTTTCGCCCTCACCGCCCGGCGGGCCGAGGAAGCCGGCTTCCACGGCGTACAGGTCCACGCCGCGCACGGCTACCTCCTCAGCCAGTTCCTGTCCCCGCTCGTCAACCGGCGCACCGACCGGTGGGGCGGCGGTCTGGAGAACCGCGTCCGGCTGCTCACCGAGATCGTGGGCGCCGTCCGGGCCGGAGTCTCGGCGGGCTTCGCGATCGGGGTCAAGCTGAACGCCGCCGACTTCCAGCGCGGCGGCTTCGACGCCGAGGAGGCCGCCCAGGTCCTCACGGCCCTCGAAGGCCTCGGCGTGGACCTCGTCGAGCTCTCCGGAGGAACCGTCGAGAGCCCCGCCAGCATGGGCCACACCACCGACCAGCGGACCCTGGAACGGGAGGCGTACTTCCTCTCCCTCGCCGAGTACCTGCTGGAGACGGCTCGGGTGCCGCTGATGCTGACCGGCGGCATCACCCGCCGCGCCACCGCCGAGAAGGCCCTGGCCCGCGGGGTCGCCGTCGTCGGGATGGCCTCCGCCCTGGCGCTGCGGCCCGACCTGCCCGAGCGCTGGCGGGCGGGCGAGGACGCGGGGGTGGCCGTGCCCCGGCTGGAGTGGCGGGACCGCAGCCTCGCCGCCGCGGGCACGCTGGCCCTCGTACGCTTCCAGCTGGACCGGCTGGCCCAGGGCCTGGAACCCCGCGAGCGGGTCTCCCCGCGCTGGATCTTCACCGCGGACGCCCTCCGCCACCGGCGCCGGGTCCGCGCGTACGGCGACTGGCTCTCCCGCGAGCCCGTCGCCGCACCGCCGGACGCGTCCTAGGTGTATTGACCCGCAGGGTTGTTAACTCGGCTGATGGGCGGGTGGCCGCCCAGTGCGGTGTGGCAGCGGTGGTGGTTGTAGGTGTGGAGGAAGTCT